>NZ_JBHWUR010000048.1:0-51779 GCF_042737755.1 Streptomyces sp. NPDC059994 | reverse complement strand
CGCGTGGGATCTACCAGCGGTACCAGCGGCTGCGGGGGCCAGGTAACTCTCCGCCGGTGCTATGCGGTTCGCTGTCTGCGGGCCGGGTGAGGTACCGTCCCGGACGATATGATCGGCTCGGACCGGTTTCGGCGCGGCCCTTGGCCGAGCGCGAAGCCGGGTCGGGCGTTGACGGTGGCGGGCCTGTGGCCTGGCGCTTTACGAGGAAGGCGGCGTCTCATGGTCGGATCGACGAAGCCCCCCACACAGCGCACGACGGGCGTCGGCACCGCGCAGGTCGCTGAACCGGACCTGCGGCGCCTGCTGGCCGGGCTGACCGCCGTTCGCGACGGCGACTTCGGCACGCGGCTGCCCGACGATGCCGACGGCCTGCTGGGCGAGATCGCCACCGTGTTCAACGGCATGGTCGACCAGCTCTCCCTGTTCACCTCCGAGGTGACCCGGGTGGCGCGAGAGGTCGGAACCGAGGGCCAGCTCGGCGGGCAGGCAGCGGTGCCCGGCGTGTCGGGGACCTGGAAGGACCTGACCGACTCCGTCAACGCGATGGCCGGCAACCTCACCAGCCAGGTCCGCGACATCGCCCAGGTCGCCACCGCCGTCGCCAAGGGCGACCTGTCACAAAAGATCGATGTCGCGGCCCGCGGCGAGATCCTGGAGCTGAAGAACACCGTCAACACGATGGTGGACCAGCTGTCCGCGTTCGCGGACGAGGTGACGCGGGTGGCCCGCGAGGTCGGCAGCGAGGGGCGCCTCGGCGGGCAGGCGCAGGTGCCGGGCGTCGCCGGGACCTGGCGGGACCTGACCGACTCGGTCAACTTCATGGCGGGCAACCTCACCGACCAGGTCCGCAACATCGCCCAGGTCACCACCGCCGTCGCCAAGGGCGACCTCTCGCAGAAGATCACCGTCGACGCGCGGGGGGAGATCCTGGAGCTGAAGAACACCGTCAACACGATGGTGGACCAGCTGTCCGCGTTCGCGGACGAGGTGACCCGGATGGCCCGCGAGGTCGGGACCGAGGGCATCCTCGGCGGCCAGGCCGACGTGAAGGGCGTTTCGGGGACCTGGCGGGACCTGACCGACTCGGTCAACTTCATGGCCGGCAACCTCACCGCGCAGGTCCGTTCCATCGCGCAGGTCGCCACGGCGGTAGCCGAGGGCGACCTCTCGCAGAAGATCAACGTCACCGCGCGCGGCGAGATCCTGGAGCTGAAGGAGACCATCAACACGATGGTCGACCAGCTCTCCTCCTTCGCCGGGGAGGTGACGCGGGTGGCCCGCGAGGTCGGCACCGAGGGCAAGCTGGGCGGCCAGGCGGACGTGCGCGACGTGTCCGGCACTTGGCGCGACCTGACCGAGTCCGTCAACGTCATGGCCGACAACCTCACCGACCAGGTCCGCTCCATCGCTGAGGTGACCACCGCGGTCGCCCAGGGGGACCTGTCGCAGAAGATCCGGGTGGACGCGCGGGGCGAGATCCTGGAGCTGAAGGAGACCATCAACACGATGGTCGACCAGCTCTCCTCCTTCGCCGGCGAGGTGACGCGGGTTGCTCGCGAGGTCGGCACCGAGGGCAACCTTGGCGGCCAGGCCACCGTCCGCGGCGCTTCCGGCACCTGGAAGGACCTCACCGACAACGTCAACGTGATGGCCTCCAACCTCACCGGCCAGGTCCGCTCGATCGCCCAGGTCGCCACCGCGGTCGCCAAGGGCGACCTGTCGCAGAAGATCAACGTCGAGGCCAAGGGCGAGGTCGCCGCGCTGGCCGGGGTGATCAACACAATGGTCGATACGCTCTCCGCCTTCGCGGACGAGGTGACCCGGGTGGCCCGCGAGGTCGGCACCGAGGGCACGCTGGGCGGCCAGGCCCGGGTGCCGAACGTCGCGGGCACCTGGAAGGACCTGACCGACAACGTCAACTTCATGGCCCACAACCTCACCAGCCAGGTCCGCAACATCGCCCAGGTCACCACCGCCGTCGCCAGGGGCGACCTGACCCGCAAGATCGACGTAGACGCCCGGGGCGAGATCCTGGAGCTGAAGACCACCATCAACACGATGGTCGACCAGCTGAGTGCGTTCGCCGCCGAGGTCACCCGGGTGGCCCGCGAGGTCGGCAGCGATGGCCGGCTCGGCGGGCAGGCCGAGGTCGAGGGCGTCTCGGGCACCTGGAAGCGGCTCACCGAGAACGTCAACGAACTGGCGGGCAACCTCACCCGTCAGGTCCGTGCGATCGCCGAGGTGACCAGCGCGGTGGCCGCCGGCGACCTGACCCGTTCGATCACCGTCGACGCCTCCGGTGAGGTCGCCGATCTGAAGGACAACATCAACTTCATGGTGGAGTCGCTGCGCGAGACTACCCGGGCCAACGAGGAGCAGGACTGGCTGAAGTCCAACCTGGCCCGGATCTCCGCCCTGATGCAGGGCCGCCGCGACCTCGCGGTGGTCGCCGAGCTGATCATGGACGAAATCACGCCTCTGGTGTCGGCCCAGTACGGTGCCTTCTACCTCGCGGAGGACGCCGACGACACCGTGTCCCTCAACCTGATCGGGTCGTACGCCTTCCCTCCCGGCTCGAAGTCCACCAGCTTCAGGCTCGGAGAGTCGTTCGTCGGCCAGGCGGCCCGCAGCCGACGCACGATCGCCGTGGACGCCCTTCCGGCGGGCTACGTCAGTGTGTCGTCGGGCCTGGGGCGGGCTGAGCCCGTCTCGCTGGTGGTGCTGCCGATCATGGTGGAGGAGCAGGTCCTCGGCGTCATCGAGCTGGCCACCGTGCGAACCTTCACCCCCGTCCATCGCGCTTTCCTCGAGCAGCTGATGGAGACCATCGGCGTCAACGTCAACACGATCATCGCCAACGCGCGCACCGACGAGCTGCTCGGCGAGTCCCAGCGGCTGACCGGTGAGCTCCAAGCCCGTTCAGCGGAACTCCAGGCCCGGCAGGAGGAGTTGCAGTCCTCGAACGCGGAGCTGGAGGAGAAGGCGGTCCTGCTGGTCTCCCAGAACCGCGACATCGAGACGAAGAACCTGGAGATCGAGCAGGCCCGCCAAGAACTGGAGGACCGCGCCCACCAGCTCTCCCTGGCGTCGACCTACAAGTCGGAGTTCCTGGCCAACATGAGCCACGAGCTGCGTACCCCGCTCAACAGCCTGCTCATTCTCGCCCAGTTGCTGGCACAGAATCCGAGCCGGAACCTGACGGCCAAGCAGGTCGAGTACGCGGGCATCATCCACTCCGCCGGCTCGGACCTGCTTCAGCTGATCAACGACATCCTCGACCTGTCCAAGGTCGAGGCGGGGAAGATGGACGTCACCCCCGAGCGGATCCCGCTGCGAAAGCTGCTCGACTACGTCGAGTCCACGTTCCGCCCGCTGACGAGCCAGAAGAGCCTGCGGTTCACCATCGAGACCGCGCCGGCGGTGCCCGCCGACCTGCTGACCGACGACTACCGGCTGCGGCAGGTGCTGCGCAACCTGCTGTCCAATGCGGTCAAGTTCACCGAGAAGGGCAGCGTGGAGCTGCGGATCGAGGTGGCGGACGACGCGCGTGTGCCGGAGGTCGCCCGCCGCGACGACGGCCCGGTGATCGCCTTCCACGTCGTGGACACCGGCATCGGGATCGAGCCCCAGCACCTGGAGAGCGTGTTCGGGGCATTCCAGCAGGCGGACGGGACGACCAGCCGCAAGTACGGCGGCACCGGCCTGGGCCTGTCCATCAGCCGGGAGATCGCCTTCCTCCTCGGCGGTGCGATCACCGCGGACAGCGTGCCGGGCCAGGGAAGCACCTTCACCCTGTACCTGCCCGCCGCGCGGCCCGAGTTCGTGGAGTTGGATGCCCAGAACTCGCGTGCGGCGCTCGAAACAAGCTCCACCGACCTGGATCCCGTTGCGGGCGGGACTGAGACGTCGGCGCCCCCAGCGGTAGCCGAAGTGGCCCAGCCCAAGCGGCTGCTCGTCATCGAGGAGCGGCCGCGCGGCCTGCTGTCGCTGGTCGCGGAGAGTGCCGTCGCCGACCTCGCGGGCCACCCGAACCTCGGGGACCCGCGCGCGGCCGTGGAGGTTATCACCACGGTTGGCGCCCAGGAGGCGGCGGCGACGCTGGCCGCGACGCCGTGCCACTGCGTGGTGCTGGAACTCGACCTGCCCGACGGCGCGGCCCTGGACTTCCTGGAGGAGATGGCCCGCGACGCGGCCCTGCACAGCGTGCCGGTCCTGGCGCACAACAACCGCCGCCTGGGCGCCGCGCAGGAGCAGGCGCTGCAGCAGCGGGCCACCGGGCAGCCACTCGAACTCCTCTCCAGCTTGGACGAGCTGCGCGAACGCATCGCCCTCCACCTGAGCGCCGACCAGCCCGGTGACGTGCTGCCGCTGGTGCGCACCGAGGGTCCGGCCGCCGCACCGGCCCAGCAGGTCGACGGCTCACTCGCCGGGCGGACCGTGCTGGTCGTGGACGACGACGACCGCAACCTCTACGCACTCACCGGGATCCTGGAACTGCACGGCATGCGGGTGCTGCAGGCCGAGAACGGACGCGCGGCGATCGACGCCCTCACCGGGCACAGCGGTATCGACCTGATCCTGATGGACGTGATGATGCCGGAGATGGACGGCTACGCCGCCACCACCGCCATCCGCGCGATGCCCGAATACGCGGACCTGCCGATCATCGCCGTCACCGCCAAGGCCATGATCGGCGACCGGGAGAAGAGCCTCGCCTCCGGAGCCAGCGGCTACGTCACCAAGCCGGTCGACGCACTCGACCTGATCGCCCGCATCGAACAGTGGCTGCGCCCCTAGGAGGCCCCCGATTTCTTCCCCCAGCGGTCGGATTCACCCCAGACCGCAGCAAGCGTTACCGTTCGAAGTGGTGCACGTCGGGCCCCGCTTGCAAGATCTTCGTCGGACTTTCAGCCTGCCCGACCGCCGCACCGACGACCACGCCAGCCGAGGAGACACCGATGCACGACTCCCAGCCGCCTCGGACCACAGCAGGATCCGGGGCAGCTCAGGCATCTCACCCGGTCGCGGTGGAGCGTGGAGTGGCCGACCGGTCCCCTGAAGCGCCGACCCCGCAGGCGGGCGGGGGCGTGATAGGTCGGCTGACGTCCACGGTCGAGCGGCTGCGCGGCGAGCTGACCCGGGCGCAGGCGCAGGCGGACGGGCGGGCGCTGGTCGAACTCGCCAAGGGGATCCTGGTGGAGCGGCTGGGCGTTTCCCCCGCCGAGGCCGGCAGTCAGCTCGACACGTTGGCCGACCAGTCGAAGGTGTCGGTACTGGAGTTGGCGGCCGACCTGGTCAACCAGGCCTCGCACGACCGGATCGCCGACCTCGCCCGCGAGTTCGTGGCCTCCGCGGGCGAGCCGTCAGTAGGCGTTCGGCTGCGCAGCGCCGAGACGGGGATACTGGGTGCCTCCGATGTCCAGGCCGTGGCGCAGTCGGTGCTTGAGCAGGCGTTGCGGCCGCTCGGGGCGCAGGCTGTGGCGATCTGGGCGGCCGACTCCGACCAGTCCCTGACTCTGGCGGGCAGCGCCGGGTTCGCCGAGGAGGAGGCGATGCGTTGGCGCCACGTCCCTCCCGGTGTGCCCGTCCCGGCGCGCCGAGCGCTGATCGACCGGGCCCCTGCGGTCTACGAGTCGCTGGCCGCAGCGGGGCTCCCGTCGATCGGTCAGCGGGAGTTCGGCGGCGGACGGCTGACGGTGCCCGCCGGAGCGGGCGGCCGGATCACCGGCGTCCTGGAGATCTGCTGGCGTGGCGCTCTGCCCGCGCAGTCGCAGTCGCTGCAACGGCAGTTCGAGGCCCTGGCCGAGCTGTGCGCCACCGCCCTTGAGTCCCGGCCGGTAAACGGCAGCGGCGAGGGCGGCGTCGACTCGCAGACGGTCGACCTGCTGGAGCTGGTCCACGGCCTGCAGGACCCCTGCCTGGTACTGCAACCGGACCTGGATGCGGCCGCCCGGGCAGGTGATTTCCTCATCAAGCACATCAACCCGAGCTTCGAGGACTTCGCCGGCCGACCGCGCAGCGCCGTCGTCGGTGCTCGACTGCTGGAGGCCTACCCACTGGCCGCCGAACCGGGTGGCCTCTTCGAGAAGATCGAACACGTTCTGGCAACCGGTGAATCGTTCCGCTCGCCGGGGATGAGCCTCTCCGCGCTGGTCGACGGCGTCCCCCTGACCACCCGGGCCAGTGTGAGCATCAGCCGCCACGGGACCCGTGTGGTCGTCGTCTGGCGGACCGAAGACGGAACCGCCCGTGTCGCCGGCCTGCTGCAGCACGCACAGCGGCTTGGGCGCATCGGAGGGTTCGAGGAGAACCTGCGCACCGGAGAGATCGCCTGGAACGACACCCTGTTCGACCTCCACGGCCTGCCGCCCCACGCCGAGCCCATCCCGCTCGAACGCCTGCCCGCCCATGCGCACCCCGACGACGAACACACCATCGGCCGGTTCCTGCGCACCCTGCTGCACCACCAGCGGCCCGCCTCCACCGCCTTCCGCCTCCAGCGCGCCGACGGCATCGCCCGCCACATCCGGGTCGTCGCCGAACCCGTTCTCGACGCCGACGCCCGCATCACCGCTGTCCGCGGCGCCTACCAGGACGTCTCCGCGCAACACTGGACCGAGGTCGCTCTCGCCGCCACCCGCGACCAGCTCGCCCAATCCGAACAGCAGGCCGCCGAGCGCAACCGACTCGCCCTGCAACTGCAGCACGCCATCATGCCGCCCAGCCGCGGCCCGCTGGATCTACACGGTCTGCGCGTCGCTGTTCGCTACCGGCCCGCCGAGAAGGACCACCTGGTCGGCGGAGACTGGTACGACGCCCTCGCCCTGCCCACCGGCCAGGTGCTCCTGTGCGTGGGCGATATCGCCGGCCACGGCATCGAAGCCGCCACCGGCATGGTCGCCCTTCGCAACGCTCTGCGCGGCCTGGCCGCCACCGGCGCCGGCCCAGGCCAGCTCCTGGGCTGGCTCAACACCGTGACGCACCACCTGACCGACAACGTCACCGCGACGGCCATCTGCGCCCTGTACGAGCCGCGGACCCGCGCTCTGCGCTGGGCCAGGGCAGGCCATCTCCCGCCCGTCCTGCTGCGCGGCGGTCAGGCCACCGCACTGCCCACCGTCGCCGGGATCCTGCTCGGCGCGATAGACCAGGCCGACTACGAAGAGGGCGAAATCCAGCTGGAGGCCGGAGACACCCTGATGATGTACACCGACGGCCTCATCGAACGCCGGGACCGCTCCCTGGAGGAATCACTCGACGACCTGCTCAGCACAGCCGGAGCCGCCGACGGCCATGCGGAGCTTGAGCGTCGGCTCGACCACCTTCTGCGATACAGCAGTTCCGACACCGACGACGACACCTGCCTGATCGGGATCACCGTCCGCTGAACCCACCACGCCCCGCTCGGAGGAAGCGGCGGAGCCGACCCCTGACGCGGGTCGCGTCCGCGATGACGAGCGCGTCTCGGGCGTCGGTCTTGGCCTCGCCCGGATAGAGGTCGGCGATCCGCCGCATCGTCAGTCCGGGCAGGTAGGCGACCTGGCAGCCCATGTCCCGGGCCACGGCCAGTGGCAGGGCGCCGATGGAGGCGGGCTGGTCCACGATCACCAGAACGGTGCCGAACTTCGCAGTCAGCTTGTCGAGGACGGCCCGCAGCTTCGGCTCGCTGTTGGGCAGCTGCTTGTCGAGGACCTTCTTGCCGGCCGGGGCGAGTCCGTGGCCGTGATGAGCACTCTTGCCGACGTCCAGGCCGAGGAACACGCCCACGTCTTCGGGGTCGAACATCGCGCCCTTTTCGGGGTGTTGACGTGCCAGCCTTGACGGTGGTGTCGTACGCGCGCATCCACGTTATGCAGACCTGCCGCCCGTTCGCGGCCGGGCATTGTGCCCGGCTGGGCGGTGGCCGGACCTCTCATCAGCGTCTCCGACGGCACCTCCCAGGCCCGGTGACACCCCCCCAGGTCATCCGTTAGACAGGGGGACACAGTCATACCGGGCCCGGAGGCCAGCGGCCCCGTTGCAGGACCGCGAAAAACATCACGGGGGAAGGGGTGGGGTGGAGCGAGGGGGGCCGGTGAGAGGGGCTCATACCGCAGGCTGGGCCGCCGGCCCGTAGCGGCCTTCCGTACCTGAGGCGACAACTGCGACCTTGTCATTTGCCTCGCGGCCGTGGCTAGATTCACCGGTGTTGCAGACGGTATCTCTCCCTGATGAAAGGCGTGTCATGCGCAAGCCAGTGGCGTTTCTGTCGGCGGTCTTCCTGGCGGTGGGCTTCCATACGGCCATGGCCCCGCAGGCCTCGGCGGCCGGCCCCAACTGGGGAGAGCTCTTCACCCCGGTCGGCCCCGGCACCTGGTACCCCGCAAAGTGCGCCACGCCCAAGGGCAACAGCACGGCCAACGGGACCATCATCACCCTGTGGACCTGCACGGGGGACGAGCTCCAGAAGTGGGACCACGACGGCTACCAGATGGTTCACAAGGCGAGCGGGAAGTGCCTGACCCCGCAGGGCGACGGGTACAACGTCAACGGCGCGGTGCTCACCTTGTGGCCGTGCGACGACAGCGGCAACAACCGCAGCCAGCAGTTCTGGTCGAGCGACTGGTCCATCAAGACCAACTACTCGGACAAGTGCCTCACCAACAAGGGCGGTTCGTCCGGCAACGGCACCTACCTCACCCTGTGGACCTGCGCCTCCGACTTTCCGCCGGAGCAGCACTGGCAGATGCGGTACTGACGGACGGCACGGTGGACGGGGCCCCGGCCCGGAGGTCGGGGCTCAGCAGGCACGCGGGTTCAAGGACAGGCTGTCAGCCGGCAGGGTGTGATGCCGCAACGCACAGGTGCGGCAGGGGAAGTTGCCCGCTGTCCGGCCGCTGTGGGCTGCGGGACAACAGTGCTGGTCATGTCCGCTCACGCGGCATGTGATGCCCTGCGCGCGACCGGTCAGAGCAGGTAGACCCCCTGCTCGGCCGCTGCTCCTGGCTGCGACGGGCCTCATGACTTGCGGTATGGGCGGGGGTTTTCCAGCTCCGCCGAGACCGCGCATACCGGTGACCGCCGCCCGCAGGTGTGCGGGGCGAGCCGTTCATCGGAGATCTGTTGGCCGCACGGGATGTGCGGACCAGCTCAATACACGCCCGCACTGGCGGGGGCAGCCCTGCGAAGGCTTGGTCCCACCGGCCGGGTGAACTCGGCTGTGCCCAAGCGGGCACAGCCCCTGACCGACGAGATACGGGGGAGTTCTCTCTTGAGATCCATCCGACGGGCATGCGTGCCGGTAGCCGCGCTGGCTGCTTGTGCGGCCTTGACCGGGGGCTTACTGCAAGCCGTTCCTGCGGCTGCCGCGCCAAGGCCCTCCACCGGGGGTGCCCCTCCACCCGCCGCGTCCGGACGTGTGGACAGTCCGGACGAGACGCTGGGCAAGGGCTGGAAGACCTCCGAGGACCGCGCTGTGACCGGCGCGGCCGACGCCAAGGCCTTCAAGATACTTGTCGCCGATGAAGCAAAGGCGTACGAGTGGAAGACGGTCGCCGCGCTGGCGGAGCCGGGAGTGCCCGCCGACTCCTGGATCGGCAACCAGTGCGTCATGGACGACTCCCATGTGGCCGCTGTGTATGCCCCGCGCGCGTTCACGAACAAGCCCGACCTCATGCAGGGCGGCGCGTTCACGGCGATCGTGAACACCAGGACGGGTGAGGTGACGAAGCTGCCGTTCACCGCCACGCTCGCCTACTTCGACCCCACTTGTAACACCACCACGCACACGGCCGCCTTCACCCAGTACCGCGACATGAACGACGTGGCGCAGGTGAAGACGCAGGTGATCACCGTGGACACGGCCGGCGCCACGGTCGTGAAGACGGGGGAGCTGCGAGGGCAGGTTTCGTCGGCGGCACCGGTGAAGGGCGGTGTCGTCGCCGGTCTGGGCCGCGATCTCGTCCGGATCGACGGCAAGGGGAAGGTCCGCCGACTCGCCAGGGGCGACAGCATCCCCTTCGACATCCGCCCCATGGCAGGGGACCGGATCGGTTTCGTGGACCGCAAGGACACGAAGACGGCGCAGGCGAAGGTGTACGGCGGCAGCGGTGAGCCGCTCACGGTCGCCAACGGGCACCTGGGCGACTTGGAGCTGGTGCCCGGCGCGCAGGGCCGCGTCTTCCTCACCGGCCGTCCCCAGAACGTCAAGGTGAAGGGGAGCGGAGTCACCCGGCTCGACGCGCCGGCCGACACCGACGTCTCCTCCCACGGTCGCCTCGCCGTCGCCCCCGTACTCACGCCCGGTGTCCGCGCCGGACTGACCCGGATCAAGGCGGCCGGAAAGGACTTCGACAGGCCGGCCGAGCCCGAGGCGGGTGTGCGTTCCCGCTCCGGGACGGCCCCCGAGACCTCGGACGACGACACCACGATGACGGTCACGTCGACCGTCACGGCGACGGGCAAGGAGGTGCGGCAGCGGGTCGCCCCGACGCGGCAGAGCCCCGTCGAGAGTCTCTCCCCCGCCCTGACCGGCGACGCCAAGCCGCGTACGCTGCCCCGTGCGGCCGCGGCCGCGCCCGACTCCCACGACCCCCGTGACACCGACCGCTGGTGCTCCGTCTCCCGTAACGACATGAGTGTGCAGGCGCTGCAGCCGACGTCCAACCAGGTCGAGTGGGCGGTGGACATGGCCGTACGCGGCGAGCTGCGCAGCAATTGGATCCGTCAGGGCGACTACCGCGGCCAGGCCGGGCTCCTTTCGACCGACCCCCAGGGCCTCTTCCCCCGCCCGGAGCTGAAGGGAGGCGGCCGGATCCCCGCCAACGTGCTGCTCGGTATCCTGGCACAGGAGTCCAACCTGTGGCAGGCCGAATCCGGCGCGGTCCCCGGCCAGATGGGCAGCCCGCTGGCAGCCGTGGACGGCTACTACGGCCACAGCGCGAAGGACACCCTGCTCGGCTACTGGCGCATCAACTGGGACAAGTCCGACTGCGGTTATGGCGTCGGCCAGGTCACCGACGGCATGCGCCTGAAGGGGCACGAGAAGACCGGCGAAACGAGCCTTGAACCGGCGCTGCAGAAGGCAATCGCCGTCGACTACGCCACCAACATCGCCGCCTCCATGAAGATCCTCACCGACAAGTGGAACGAGGTGCACGCCGACGGGCAGAAGATCACGGTCAACAACGACGATCCCTCCCGCGTGGAGAACTGGTTCACGGCGGCCTGGAACTACAACCTCGGCTTCAACCCCAAGTCGGCGGCCGGCCAGAACGGCGGCAGCTGGGGCCTGGGCTGGTACAACAACCCCGCCAACCCCATGTACAAGAAGGGCGCCTGGGACCACCCGTTCATGGATGTGAGCCTCAACACGAACAACATCCGTGACGCGGCGACCCCGCAGTACTGGCCGTACGAGATGAAGGTGATGGGCTGGTCCGCCTGGTCCATCGACACCGGCTTCTCCTACGCCACGGACGGCCGCCAGGACTGGAAGGGCGAATCGGGGTTCAACTCCGCCGGCTTCAACCCCGCCTGGTGGACCACCGTTGCCGACCGCTCCCGCGTCAGCCCGCCGATCAGCACCTTCTGCAACACGAAGAACAACTGCAACCCCGCCAACCCGGTCGACTGCCCGGACGAGGCCTGCTACCGCCAGTTCTGGTGGAACCAGGAGAACGCGACCTGGAAGCCCGACTGTGCGCAGACGTGCGGGCACGAGAACATCAAGTACCAGACCCTGCGCGCCGAGCCCGGCCGCGGCTACCGGCTGAAGAACGGCAGTCCGGTGTGCGCCGCCGCCCCGGCGGGCTCCGACGTCGTCACCTCCATCCCCACCGGCACACCGACGTGGTCGGCCTGCGGGGCGGCAGCGTCGACGGGCAGCTTCCAGTTCACCTTCCATCCCGACTGGGACCAGCACTACGAGGCGAAAGCCGATCTGCATTCGATCGGCGGCGGCCACGGCGGCCACTTCTGGTACACCCACACCCGTGACGAGAACCACCTCGGCGGCGACGGCAACCGGATGACGATCGAAGGCGAGTGGACGGCGGGCAAGACGTACGACCTCGCAGCCGTCTACGCCTACATCCCCGACACCGGAGCACAGACCAAGGACGCGAAGTACGTCATCAGCGGCGCTGTCGGCGGCCCGTACGAGCGGTACGTCGACCAGGACGCGAACAACGGCCAGTGGGTGCCGCTGGGCGCCTACAAGTTCACCTCCACGCCGAAGGTGACACTGACCAACTACTCGAAGGGGGCCACCGCCGACCGCGACATCGCCTGGAACTCCGTCGCCTTCAAACCGATCAAGGGCAGGTTCGTCCAACGCTCCCTGACCGCGGCCGCGATCTTCGACCCGAACCAGGAGCTCAACTCCAACTGGCCGGTGTCGACGGAGATCAACTCGCCCGTGCGGTCCATGAAGTCCCTCTACGACTGGGGGCTGGGCTTGGCCGACAAGGGGCCGCTGTGGAACAACCCGGAGGGAGCCGACGCCCGCGGTCTGTCCTCCGAGGCGCGCTGCCCGACGGCGAAGGCCGTCGGCGAGTGCACGGGGCAGCAGACGTGGGACGCGGCCGATCAGTGGGCCAAGGACATCAAGGAAGGTGGATCGGCACCGCGCGCCGACGGCTCCGCCCCCGCGATGTCGATCCCCGTATGGATGGCCATGTCCAACCTGCGCCCTGACGTGTCCAAGCCCGCCTCCGAGGCGTACCGGGACCCGAACAGCTACAAGATCAAGTCTGATGTGAACGTGACGTTCGTGGTCGGCGAGGACGGGAAGATCGTTGACGGCAGCGCCGGGTCGAACTACCGGGCCCGCGTCGGCAACGCCCACCTGCCCCACTTCGTCACCAAGATCATGAAGACGATCGAGGCGGACTACGGGATTCCGGCGCCGGACATCGACTACACCACGCAGGACGCGCTGGAGTACGGCAACGTCCACACCTCCCACCCCTACACGGACGGGGACACTCCGGGCCAGGCTTACTTCCCGCACTTCCGCGGGGCACGCATCGACGACGCCAAGCAGTGCGTCGACTTCCGCGCCATCGGCGGCGGCGTGCACGGCTACCGCGCCATGATCGGCCACAAGTCGATCAACGACAACGTCAAGGCGTGGGTGGACAAGGTCAACGCGAGCCTGCAGGCCAACCACGCGGTGAAGCGGTTCGCCGGAGACGTCTACGCGATGTTCTTCAAGAACTCCGGATCCTGGAACAACAACATGGGCGGCTCCATGATCGGCAATGCACCTCCGATCTGGCAGGACATCGCCGCGGCCTTCTGCGCCGACGGGTCCGTCAAGCCGATGCACCTGCAGAGGAACGGCGACGCGACTCCGTCCAACGGCATCGTCTTCCAGTCCTACATGCCCGACCTGTACCTGTACATCGACGACCAGCTGACCGACAACCTCGGCCGCCCGTCGAACCACCGGATCAACGGCGGAGACTGGAGGAACTTCTCCAACTTCCCCGCCACCGCTCCCAACGGCAACGCCTATGCAACCTGCTCGGCGGCCACCCGCGGCAGCGGCGGCAACCCGTGGGGGGTCGACGCGCCGGCACCGATCATCGGTGACGGACCGGGAAACCGGCCGAACAAGGTGGTCCACTGCGACGACCCGGCCAACGAGTTCACTGCCCCTCTCACCCGGTGACCGTGTCGGCCATCGCGTGATGTAATGCGAGGAAGAAGGGGGGTGGCCATTACAGGCCACCCCCCTTCTCCTCGCGCACACCATCGGAGAACTCCTCATGGGCATCCTGTACGTCGCCTTCTTCGCCGCGATCCTCTACCTCGTGCCGGTGACCCTGCTGTGCCGGAGGATCGCGAACAAGACCACGGCGCGGACGGGCTGGGCCATGGCCTTCCTGCTGATCGCCCTCCCGGCCATCCTGCTGACGATCGGCGCGATGATCGATGCGGCGAGAGCTGCCACATGACTGACTCACCTTGCCAACCCGGGGTGTCAATTCAACGGCTCTCGTTGCTCGGGCAGAGCGCCGTTACCGCGGTGGAGCTGGACCCGGTGCTGGCCGAACAGGGCGAGCGGAGCCTGAGAACCCGATTCTCAAGGACCGCCTATGCGGGGCAGCGTGCGCGCAGCTGCGGCTGCCACTCAGTCGACGGTGACGACGACCGGTCCCCAAGGACGGCGCGGGCTCGTTCGACGGTATGGCCAAGGACCCGGACGCCACCGCCGCGTCCCACAACCCGGTCCTGGCGAGCCCAGTCACGGCCGTGAAGAAGGCCGGTCTCGTGGACACCCTGAACAACGCGAAGGACAGCACCGTCTTCGCGCCCACCAACGACGCGTTCGCGAAGTCCCCAAGGCGGACCTGGATGATGCCAGGCCACCCGGGCTCTGGAGCGTCCCCGAGCAGGCGGACCCGACGGCGACTGCGGAGCCCGGATTGACGACTTCCCTGGAGGAAGCGGCCGACTGGGTGGCAGTTGGGCCGGGTGGCGTAGAGGCTTGTTGCCGCAGCTGTTGATACGGGCAGGATTGGCGAAGCCAGAACCATACCCGTCCCTCAAGGAACTGGCGGCTCATGCTGGAACGCCCGTTACGCACGAAGCAGACCGAGATCCTGTCTGTGCTGCTTGTTTGCATGCTGGCCAGCAAGTCCGCATCGGTTGGACAAGGGGTCTACGGGCTCCGACCGTGCCGGCCGTTGGCTTCTGCCGGCTCGCGCAGATAGTGATAACTGGCTCGATGAAGAGGGGGCGAGCAGCCCCGACAGCCGTTGCAGCCTCCCGAGCACCTGCCGCGATAGCGGCCCTCAGAAGGAGAAGATCTCTGTGACTGACATGTGGAGCTACGACCCCGAGTCGCACTACACGCCCGGCACCAGTCTGGTCGGCTTCAAGGTCGAGGCCAGCGACGGCCATATCGGAAAGGTGGATGAGGCCACCGAGGAAGTGGGCTCCTCGTACATCGTCGTCGACACCGGGCCGTGGATTTTCGGCAAGCACGTCATGCTGCCCGCCGGAACGGTCGTCCGCGTGGATGTGAAAGAAGAGAAGGTCAATGTGAACCTCACGAAGGACCAGATCAAGGACTCTCCCGAGTACGACAAACACAAGCACCGCGACGACGCCGCCTACCGTGACCAGCTTGGCCAGTACTACGGCCGCGGTCACATCTGACCCAGGCGGTCGCTGCGGCTCCCCCCCCGGCCGGGGAGCCGCGGCGCGCGCAGCTCATTGCGTGCCGGAGCAGGAACGGGTGGACAGCCGCTCGGCCGGGTCCCAGGACGGATGGTGAACGGTATGCATCAGCCGGGCAGCGGTATACCCAGGAGGCGCGGACGTTCGGCCGTGCTGGTCCTCGCCCGCGGGCGCCCGGGCGGCTGAGCGCAGGACCTCTCGTCCGTCAGGCGCGAGCCCGGTCGTGTTCCGCGCCGCCGGGTGGCCCTGGGCCGGGCTCCTTTCGGGGGAGGCCCCCGCCTGTGGCATCGCCATGGGGGGGCGTTCTGGTCGACTATCGGAGGCGCGGCCGGACTGGCGTTCCGTGGCTGCGGGGAAGTCGGGAGGCTGCCGTGCACATCCTGCTCATCGCGAGCGCGTTCAACAGCCTGACCCAACGGGTCCACGCGGAATTGAGGGAGCACGGGCACACCGTGGCGGTGGAGATCGCGCGGGACGACGAGTCCTTGCGCGCCGCGGTGCGCCACCATGAGCCGGATCTGCTCGTGGCGCCCATGCTGAAGAGCGCAATCCCCGAGGACGTCTGGGCCGCGCACACCTGCCTCATCGTGCATCCGGGGCCGGTGGGCGACCGGGGGCCTTCCTCGCTCGACTGGGCCATCCACGAGCAGGCGGACCGGTGGGGTGTCACCGTTCTGCAAGCCGACGCGGAGATGGACGCGGGGGACGTGTGGGCGACAGAGACTTTCGCCGTCGCACCGGTGGGCAAGAGCGACCTGTATCGCAACGAGGTGGCCGACGCCGCGATGACGGCGCTGCTGAGTGCCGTCGAACGCTTCGCGAGCGGAACCTACCGCCCTCGCGCCCAGCGGGACATTCCCGAGGCCCGGCGACCGCACGTCCGGCCGTACCTCGGCCAGGAGTACCGGCGTATCCACTGGGACCGTGACACCACCGAGACCGTGCTGCGCGCGCTGCGCGCCGCGGACTCCCAGCCAGGAGTGCTGGACGAGCTGCTGGGTGCGGAGTGGTTCTTGCACGGTGGGCAGCCGGAGCATGAACTGCGCGGCCAGCCCGGCGAGTTGCTTGCCATCCGGGCCGACGCGGTGTGCCGGGCGACCGTCGACGGTGCCGTATGGCTGCCCGAACTACGTCCCCGGCGCCGCCCGGGAGGGCCGGCCACCTTCAAGCTGCCGGCCGTCACCGCCCTCGGCCGGCTTCTGCCGGACCTGCCGGAACACCCGGCAGTCGGGTACCCGGGCGTCGCGGACGGAACCTGGTCGGACATCCGCTACCGGGAGGAGGGCGGGGCCGGATTCCTGTCGTTCTCCTTCCCCGGCGGCGCGATGAGCACCCGTCAGTGCCGCCGTCTGCTCGATGCCTACCGGGCGGCCTGCTCCCGTCCCATCTCGGTCCTGGTACTGGGCGGCAACCGCGACTTCTTTTCCAACGGCATCCATCTGAACGTCATCGAGGCGGCCGCCGACCCGGGCGAGGAGTCCTGGGCCAACATCGTCGCGATGGACGATCTGGTGGAGGCCGTGCTCTCGACCACAGACCGCCTTGTTGTTTCTGCCGTCGGCGGCAACGCCGCGGCCGGCGGAGTGCTGCTCGCCCTGGCCGCGGACGAGGTCTGGTGCAGGACGGGCGCAGTACTCAACCCGCACTACCGGCTGATGGGTCTGTACGGCTCCGAGTACTGGACGTACACCTTGCCCCGCCGGGTCGGCCCCGAGACCGCCGAGCGGCTCATGAGGGAGGCCTTGCCGGTCGGCGCTGCAGCCGGACAGCGGATGGGCCTGGTGGACCGCCTGGTCGATAGCGGCCCTCAGCAGTTCGGCGCCGAGGTAACCCGGATGGCCGTGCGGCTCGCCTCGTCACTGTCTGTCGACGCGCGGATCGCCGCCAAGAAGGCGGAGCGTGAGCGGCAGGAGGGCACGAAACCGTTGGCCGCCTACCGCGAGGGAGAGCTCGCCCACATGCGGCGCACGTTCTTCGACCCGGACGCCCCCTACCACGCGCTGCGCGGGGCATTCGTGCGCAAGGCTCGTCCCGACGGCATGCCGGCGCATCTCGCGGGGGCCAGGCCAGGCAGACGAGTGATCGTCGGCGGACCCGTCGTCAGTGGTGTCGCGGAGGTGTCGGCCCACTGTTATCAAAGAGAGTGAAGGCCGATCTGCGGCCTTTCGTTGTGTTCCTCCCCTAGGAGGCGTGCCATGGACGCAGCTACGTCGACCGCGGTGGCTACCGCGGACGCGTCGGGTGCCGACGCCGGGG
Source organism: Streptomyces sp. NPDC059994 (assembly GCF_042737755.1). Lineage (NCBI taxonomy): Bacteria > Bacillati > Actinomycetota > Actinomycetes > Kitasatosporales > Streptomycetaceae > Streptomyces > Streptomyces sp. NPDC059994. Next base: position 34,355 of record NZ_JBHWUR010000048.1, on the reverse strand, counting down.
ACGAGTCCCCGATTCACATCCTCTGGATCAACGCGGGACTGAGCTGCGACGGCGACTCCGTGTCCCTGACGGCTGCGATGCAGCCGAGCATCGAGGAGATCGTTCTCGGTGTGCTGCCCGGCCTGCCGAAGATCGCTGTCCACTGGCCTCTCATCGACTTCGAATGCGGGCCCGTGGGGGGATCCGACACCTTCATCGAGTGGTTCTTCAAGGGGGAGCGGGGCGAGATCGACCCGTTCGTCCTGGTGGTCGAGGGCTCCATCCCCAACGAGAGCATCAAGCAGGAGGGGTACTGGTGCGGTTTCGGGGACAACCCGGAAACCGGCCAGCCGATCACGACCAGCGAGTGGATCGACCGCCTCGCGCCCAAGGCCCTCGCGGTTGTGGCGATCGGGACCTGCGCCACCTACGGCGGCATCCACGCGATGGCGGGCAACCCGACCGGTGCCATGGGGGTGCCCGACTACCTCGGCTGGGACTGGAAGTCCAAGGCGGGCATCCCGATCGTCTGCGTACCCGGGTGCCCTATCCAGCCGGACAACTTCTCGGAGACCCTGACGTACCTGCTCTACCAGGCGGCCGGGTCCGCGCCGATGATTCCGCTGGACGACAAGCTCCGCCCCACCTGGCTCTTCGGCGCCACCGTGCACGAGGGGTGTGACAGGGGCGGGTACTACGAGCAGGGCCAGTTCGCCCTTACCTATGACTCGCCCAAGTGCCTGGTGAAGCTGGGCTGTTGGGGCCCCGTCGTCAAGTGCAACGTGCCCAAGCGCGGCTGGATGAACGGCATCGGGGGCTGCCCGAACGTGGGCGGCATCTGCATTGCCTGCACGATGCCCGGCTTCCCCGACAAGTTCATGCCTTTCATGGACGAACCGCCCGGAGGCAAGGTGTCGAGCACCGCCAGCGGCGCGTACGGAGCGGTGATCCGCAAGCTCCGTACGATCACCGCCAAGACCGTCGACAAGGAACCGAAGTGGCGCCACACCGGCGACCGGCTGACCACCGGATACCGGCCGCCCTGGTGACACCAGCCCCGCGGTAGCCGGCCGACGCCGGCGGTTCGACCCGAAGCATGTTCCCACCACCCCACACGAAGTCGTGACGCACGGCGCCGCACACCACGAAGACGTGACGCGCGACGACTTGAAGAAGGGCGCTGCACACAGATGGCACCGAAGACCAAGACCGGCGAAAACAACGGTCTGGTGGAGATGGCCTGGGACCCGATCACCCGGATCGTGGGCAGCCTCGGCATCCACACCAAGATCGACTTCAAGCAGAAACGGGTGGCCGAGTGCTACAGCACCTCATCGGTCTTCCGTGGATACAGCGTGTTCATGCGGGGCAAGGACCCCCGCGACGCGCACTTCATCACCAGCCGGATCTGCGGGATCTGCGGTGACAACCACGCGACCTGCTCCGTGTACGCCCAGAACATGGCCTACGGGGTCAAGCCGCCGCACCTCGCCGAGTGGATCATCAACCTCGGCGAGTCAGCCGAGTACATGTTTGACCACAACATCTTCCAGGAGAACCTGGTCGGGGTCGACTACTGCGAGAAAATGGTCCGCGAGACGAACCCGGGCGTCCTGGAACTGGCCGAACGCACCGAGGCGCCGCACGCCGGCGAGCACGGCTACCGCACCATCGCCGACATCATGCGCTCGCTCAACCCCCTTGAGGGCGAGTTCTACCGCGAGGCCCTGCAAGTCAGCCGCTACACCCGGGAGATGTTCTGTCTGATGGAGGGCCGCCATGTGCACCCCTCCACCCTCTACCCGGGCGGCGTGGGCACCATCGCCTCCGTACAGCTCTTCACCGACTACCTCAGCCGCCTCATGCGGTACGTGGAGTTCATGAAGCGCGTCGTGCCGCTCCACGACGACCTCTTCGACTTCTTCTACGAGGCCCTGCCCGGCTACGAGGAAGTCGGCCGCCGGCGGGTGCTCCTCGGCTGCTGGGGTGCCCTGAACGACCCCGAACACTGCGACTTCACCTACGCCAACATGTCCGACTGGGGACGGAAGATGTTCGTCACCCCGGGCATCGTCGTCGACGGCAAGCTGGTCACCAACGACCTCACCGAGATCAACCTCGGCATCCGCATCCTGCTGGGCTCCTCCTACTACGAGGACTGGCAGGGCCAGGAGCAGTTCGTCACCCACGACCCGCTGGGCAACCCCGTGGACCCGCGCCACCCCTGGAACCAGCACACCATCCCCGCCCCCCAGAAGCGCGACTTCGGCGACAAGTACAGCTGGGTGATGTCCCCGCGCTGGTTCGACGGCAAGGACTACCTGGCGCTCGATACGGGAGGCGGCCCCATCGCGCGGCTCTGGTCCACCGCACTGTCCGGGCTTGTCGACACCGACTACGTCAAGGCCACCGGACACAGTGTCGTGATCACCCTGCCGCGCACCATGACCAAGCCCGAGACGCGTTTCGAGTGGAAGATCCCGCAGTGGAGCAACGCCCTCGAACGCAACCGGGCCCGCACGTACTTCCAGGCCTACGCCGCCGCCATCGCCCTGCACTGCGCGGAAAAGGGCCTGGAAGAGGTGCGCGCCGGGCGAACCCAGACGTGGGAGAAGTTCGAAGTGCCCGACGAGGGCCTCGGCGTCGGCTTCACGGAGGCCGTGCGCGGTGTGCTGTCCCACCACATGGTGATCAGGGACGGCAAGATCGCCAACTACCACCCGTACCCGCCGACTCCCTGGAACGCCAGCACCCGGGACACCTACGGCACCCCCGGCCCGTACGAGGACGCCGTGCAGAACACGCCGATCTTCGAGGAGAACTCGCCGGAGAACTTCAAGGGCATCGACATCATGCGCGCGGTGCGCAGCTTCGACCCCTGTCTGCCGTGCGGCGTGCACATGTACGTCGGCGGAGGCAAGACGGTCAAGACGATGCACATGCCGACCGGCCTGAGCGGTCTGAGCGGATGAGCGCGCAGACCACCGACCGCGTGACACCAGCCCCCAACGCCGAGCAGGCCGGCCGCCGCATCGAGGAGATCCTCGAACGGCTCACCGCCGCAGGTGACGGTGAGGCCGCCGCGGCCGCCGAGGAGTTGGTCCGCGTCCTCATGGACTTCTACGGCGCCGGCCTGGCCAGGATCGTAGGGCTGCTTGAGGCGCGCGCTTCCGACGGGTCCGGCAGGGGTGGTCTTTCGGCGCTGCTGGAGGACGACCTCGTTACGAGCCTGCTGGTCCTGCACGACCTGCACCCCGAGGACACCGTCACTCGTGTCGCCCGCGCCCTGGGCGGTGTCCAGGGCCATGCCGTCGAGCTCGTGGCATTCGACGAAGCCACCGGCACGTTGCGCCTGCGGTCCGCCGGGGCCGATACGGGCTGCGGGTGCCAGAGCACGGCGGCCGCCGCCCGCACCGCGGTCGAGACCGCCCTGGCCTGTTACGCACCGGAGGTCAGCTCCGTGGAGCTGGGGGAGACACCGGCCGAGCGCACTCCCGTACTGCTTCAGATCGGCACGGCTCCACCCGACAGCGCGCCCACGGGCGGACCTGACTCGGCGCGGGCCCGGTGAGCGCCCCGCCGACCGGCCGGCGCCCCCCGCGAGCCCGGGGACTGCGCAGGTTCGCGGAGCCTCCGGCGCCCCGTGAGGAGCGGTGCGAGTTGTGCGCGGCCGCGCTCGCCGACGACGCCCACCGCCACCTCGTGGACACCGAGCGGCGCGTCCTGGCCTGCGCCTGCACCCCGTGTGCGTTGCTCTTCGCCAAGTCCGGCGCCGCAGGCGGCCGCTTCCGGGCCGTCCCCGACCGCTATCTGACCGACCCGGGCATGCACCTCGACGACACGACGTGGGGGCTCCTGCAGATCCCTGTGGGCGTCGCCTTCTTCTTCCGCAACGCCGCGCTGGACCGGTACGTCGCGCTCTATCCGAGTCCGGCCGGGGCCACCGAGAGCGAACTGGAACCGTCCGTCTGGCAGTCCGTGCTCAGCGGCAGCCGGCTGGCCGCCGTACTCGAACCGGACGTCGAAGCGCTGCTGTTCCACCGCACCGACGGGCACGTCGAATGCCACCTGGTCCCCATCGACATCTGCTACGAACTGGTCGGCCGGATGAGGCTGTTGTGGCAGGGCTTCGACGGCGGAGCGGAGGCGCGCGCCGCGCTGGCGGACTTCTTCGCCCATGTCGGGTCCCGCGTCACGAGCGTGGACCGGGTGGGGCGGCCATGACCGAATTCTCCTTCGCGTGCGAGGGCGTACGCGCCGACCCCTACGCCGCGGGCCCCACCCTGGTCTTCCGGCTGCGCGTCACCGCGTCCGGGCGTGCCCGCGTGCACGCCCTCGCGCTGCGCTGCCAGATCCGCATCGAACCGGTCAGACGCGGTTATGACGACGAGGAGGCCGCGGGCCTCGCCGATCTGTTCGGGGAGCGTTCGCGCTGGGGCGGCACGATGCAACCCGTGCAGTTCGCGCAGGTGTCTGTCATGGTCCCCAGCTTCACCGGGGAGACGGAGACCGATCTGGTGGTGCCGTGCACCTACGACATGGACATCGCCGCGAGCCGGTACTTCGGTGCGCTGACCGGGGGAGAGGTGCCGCTCCTGATGCTGTTCTCCGGCACTGCCTTCACCGGAGTCGGCGGATTCCAGGTGGAGCCGGTTCCCTGGGACCGGGAAGCGTCCTGCCGGATGCCGGTCGCGGTGTGGCGCGAGATGCTCCACCAGCACTTCCCCGGCTGCGGCTGGATCCGGCTGCCGCGCGAAACGATGGACGCTCTGCTCGCGTTCCGCTCCCGGGCATCGCTGCCGTCCTGGGAGGCGACCGTGCACGCGCTCCTCGACGCGGCGGAGCCCCCGCTCGGCCGGGACCGGACACCGCTGGAGGCCCTGCTGTCGCGAGTCACCGAGAGGACTTCCCCGTGAGTGCACCCGTGTTCAGCCCGGAGGCCGACACCCGGTTCGCATCGGCCAGGGCGGTTGCCGACGCCGTGCTCTTCGAGGGCTATGTCCTCTACCCCTACCGCGCCTCGGCGGCCAAGAATCGGCTGCGCTGGCAGTTCGGGGTCCTTGTCCCGCCGGTGTGGGGGGCCGACACGGCGGAGCACAGCTTCCAGCAGACCGAGTGCCTGATGGAACCGAAGGCGGATGCCGCGTTCTCGGCCGAGTTGAGATTCCTGCGCGCACGGCGGCGCACGGTGCAACGGGCCCTGGCGGACGGCACTTTCGAGACCGTCCCGGAACTCCACTTGCCCGACCGCGTCCTGGTCCCGTGGGACGAAGGCGCCGAAGAGCGCGTGGAGGTGTCGACCACCGTCGCCGAACTGACCCGCGGCGGCCGCTGCGTGACCTTCAGCCGGCCGGCCGGCGAAGAGACCGAACCCGTACACGACGCCCAGGGCGCGATCGTGGGCCGTCTGGTCCGCCACGCCCGGCCGGTCGAGGGCGTCCTGCGCCTGAACGCGACCGAGGTCGAAGGCCCGTACCGGGTACTGCGGTTGACGGCGGTGGTCGAGAACACCAGCTCATGGACACCGGACGAGGGCGTCGCTCTCGACCGGGAAGCGGTGCTGCCGCACTCGCTGGTCGCCGCCCACCTGCTGCTGCACATCGGCTCCGGAGCGTTCCTCTCGATGACGGACCCGCCCGAGTGGGCCAGGGGCGCGGTGGCGGCCTGCCGGAATCTGCACACGTGGCCGGTGCTGGCGGGCGCGCCCGGGCATACGGATCTCGTCCTGTCCTCTCCGATCATTCTGGAGGACCATCCGGCCATCGCCCCGGAGAGCCCGGGTGCCCTATACGACGCCACCGAGATCGACGAGATCCTCGCGCTGCGGACCGCTGCCCTCACGGACGAGGAGAAGCGCGAGGCACGCGGCACCGACGCGAAGGCGGCCGCAGTGATCGACCTGGCCGACTCGATGCCGCCCGAGGTGCTGGAGCGGCTGCATGGCGCGGTGCGCACCCTGCGGGACATCACCGGACCGTCCGGCACCACCCCGCAGCCGACAGCTCCGGAGGTGTGGCCCGACGCCGGACAGATCGCTCCCTGGCCGGAGAAGCCTTGGTGGGATCCCGCCAGCGACGCCGGCTTCGACCCGGCGACCGACGAGGTCGTCATCGACGGGCGCCCGGTGAGCGCGGGCAGCCGCGTACTCCTCAGGCCCGGACTGCGTCGCAGCGACGCCCAGGACCTCTTCCTGCACGGGCGCACCGCCCAGGTCGAGGCGGTGCTGCACGACGTCGACGGCGCAGTGCACCTCGCGGTGACCGTCGAGGGGGATCCGGGCGCCGACATCCGCCGTGAACAGGGCCGGTTCCTGTACTTCCAGCCCGACGAGGTAGCTCACCCGGAGGAGACATGAGCGGGACACCGCGCCGCGAGGACATCGCCCGCACCCTGGTGGCCGGCGTCGGCAACGTCTTCCTCGGCGACGACGGCTTCGGGGTCGAGTCCGTACGCGCCCTGCACGAGCACCAACTGCCCCCCGGTGTCGAGGCGGTGGACTTCGGCGTGCGCGGTGTGCACCTCGCCTACCAGCTGCTCGACGGCTACGACACCCTGATCCTGCTCGACGCCACCGCTCGCGGTGGCGCCCCGGGGTCGCTCTACCTCATCGAGGCGGGTACGCCCGGAAGCGAGGCGCCCCAGGGCGCTGTGGTCGACGGTCACCACATGTCGCCCGACACGGTGCTCGCCCTGCTGGACACTCTCTGCGCCGGCACCGGGGCGCGGCCCCCGCGACGCACGCTGGTGATCGGATGCGAACCCCTCTCGGTAGAGGAATGCCTCGGCCTGAGCGCGCCGGTGGCGGCCGCCGTGCCTGAGGCGGTGCAGTGGGTGCTCGACCTCGTACAGCGCGACGAGCGAGGTACGGCGAAGCGGGAGGCGCCAGCACCGGCTGCCACCCGAACGTATGGCTTGTGAGCAGCCAAGTGACTCGGCACGTGAGGAGAGGAGAGATCCATGAAGAGATCCGTCATCGGCAAGGTCGCGGCCACCGCCGCGCTCGCAGCCCTGGTGAAGCAGGTCCTGCCCGACATCAGGCGTTACCTGCGCATGCGCCGCATGTGAGAGTGTCCCTCGCACGCCCCACGGCCGCTGCGTCGAACGGTGTACGTCGGCCCCGGCGTCGGCGAGCCACGACGCGAGCCCTGCGCCAGTCACCGTGTAATGGTGCCTGGCGGGCTGGCCGCACGGCTGCGACCTCCGCCAGGACGGAGGCGGCCCGATGCATGAGATGTCCATCGCGATGGCCGTCGTCGGCCAGGTGGAGGAAGCAGCGGTCCGGGCCGGCGCGACGGCGGTCACCGCAGTGCGGCTCCAAGTCGGTGAGCTGGCCGGAGTCGTCCCCGACGCCCTGTCCTTCAGCTTCGAACTCGCCTGTGCGGGGACGGTTCTCGAAGGCGCCGAACTCATCACCGAGTCCGTGCCCGGACGCGCCCGCTGCGGGCCCTGCGCGTACGAATGGGCGGTCGGCATGCCCCCGCAGCTGTGCTGCCCGGCGTGCGGCGACGCGGCCGCGGAGCTCCTGCGCGGCCGCGAGCTCCAGATCGTCGGAGTGCGCTGGGAGGACGGCCCGCCCAGCGAACGGGACCGCGAACCGATCCCCGAGGAGTGCTGAACCATGTGCCGAGAAGTGGACCTGCACCGTGCGGTCCTCGCCAAGAACGACGCGAGCGCGGGAACCTTGCGGGCCGAACTGGCCGCCCGCGGCACCTCGGTGATCAATCTGCTGTCCAGCCCGGGCAGCGGGAAAACGGCACTGCTGGAACGCGAGCTGCTCCTGGCGCGCGAACGCGGCATCCCGGTGGCCGCCCTCACTGCCGACCTCGCCACCGAGCACGACGCCAGGAGGCTGGCCCGCTCGGGCGTCCCGGTCAAACAGGTCCTCACCGACGGACTGTGCCACCTGGAGGCGGCGATGCTGGGCGGCCACCTCGACGGATGGCTGCCCGACGACACCCGCCTACTGTTCGTGGAAAACGTCGGCAACCTGGTCTGTCCCGCCTCCTACGACCTGGGCGAGACCCTGCGGGTCGTCCTCGCCTCGGTGACCGAGGGAGAGGACAAACCCCTGAAGTACCCCACCGCCTTCGGCCTTGCCCACCTGGTGGTGGTGACCAAGAGCGACATCGCCGACGTCGTCGAATTCGACGAAGCGGCCTTCCGCGCACACGTCGCTCAGGTCAACCCGGGAGTGGAGGTGCTCCTCACCTCAGCCCGCCGCGGTCCTGGCATCGGCGATCTGCTCGACCGGGCGGTGGCCGCGGCCGACGGCGGCGGGGTCCACCAGCCAGTGATGGCACAGCGGCCATCTGAACACCCCCACCATGACGAGCAGCACAGCCACGAACACCATCACGACGCCGCCGGGCCCCCCTCCGACCTGCACGGTCCCGCACGCACCCACGCCGGCGCGCCAGGCGCCGCGAAACACCGTCACCCGTGACCTCCACCCAGCCCGATATGACTCTCGCCGCCAAGGCCGTGCGCCGCCGGGTCACGGTCCGGGGCGTCGTCCAGGGCGTCGGGTTCCGGCCCTACGTCTACACGCTGGCCACCGGTCTCGGTCTCGCGGGGCATGTGAGCAACACCGGGGACGGCGTGATCACCGAGGTGGAAGGCACACCAGCGGCAGTGACGGGGTTCTGCGCACGCATCGCCGCCGACGCGCCCCCGCTGGCCGTCGTGGAGTCCGTGAGCCAAGAGGAGGTGCCGGCCGCAGGGGGCCAGGGCTTCGTCATCGTGCCCTCCCGTGCCCAGGGCCCCGCCCGTACTCTGCTCTCACCCGATGTGGCCACCTGCGCCGCGTGCCTCGCGGAACTGGCGGCCGAGGGCGACCGGCGCCACCGGCACCCGTTCATCACCTGCACCCACTGCGGCCCCCGCTTCACGATCGCCACTGGCCTGCCCTACGACCGGGCCCGGACGACCATGGCGGACTTCCCCATGTGCGCCGAATGCGCCCGGGAGTACGCCGATCCCACCGACCGCCGCTTCCACGCGCAGCCCATCGCCTGCCCGGCCTGCGGGCCACGCCTGCGCCTGCTGGGCGCCGCCTCCAGTGGCCCACCTGAGATGATCGCCGGTGATCCCGTCGCCGGGGCCCGCGAACTTCTGGCGCGGGGTGCCGTCCTCGCCGTCAAGGGACTGGGCGGCTACCACCTCGCCTGCGATGCCACCCACCCCACAGCGGTTGGCTTGCTGCGCGAGCGCAAGGCGCGCGGCAACAAGCCGTTCGCGCTCATGGCACGGGATGTCACCGACGTGGAACACCTCGCGCACGCCGGCCCGGCGGAGCGGGCACTGCTGAGCGGCGCCGTTCGGCCCATCGTGCTGCTGCGCCGCAGGGTCGCCGACCCGACGGCGATGGGTGGGCCGAGGCTGTCCGAAGCCGTCGCGCCGGGCAGCCCCGACCTCGGCGTGATGCTTGCGTACACCCCCCTGCACCATCTGCTGCTCGGCCTGCCCACCGATCCCGAGGGCCCACGGCTGCTCGTCATGACGAGCGGCAACCTGGCCGGGGAGCCCATCGTCACCGACGACGATGAGGCGATCGAGCGGCTTGGCACCCTCGCGGACGCCTGGCTCACCCACGACCGCCCCATCCACGTACCGTGCGACGACTCGGTGGTACGGATCTGCGACGGCGAGCAGCTGATGGTCCGCAGAGCCCGCGGCTATGCCCCGCTCCCGCTGGCTCTGCCGGTGCCCGTCACGCCGGCCCTCGCCGTCGGGGGCGATCTGAAGAACACGTTCTGCCTCGGTGAGGGCCGCAGGGCCTGGCTGTCCGCGCACATCGGCGACATGGACGACCTCGCTACCCAGCACGCCTTCGCGCGGGCCGAAGCACAGCTGGAGTCCGTCACCGGGGTGACGCCGGAGCTCCTCGCGGCCGACCGGCACCCCGGCTACCGCTCGGCGCACTGGGCCGTGCGCCATACGGACGGCCGGCCGCTGGTGCGCGTCCAGCACCACCACGCGCATGTGGCCGCGGCGATGGCGGAACACGGGCTCGACGGCAGCCGGCCGGTCATCGGCATCGCCTTCGACGGCACCGGCTACGGGGATGACTCGGCGGTGTGGGGCGGGGAAATCCTGCTGGCCGACTACGACGGGTTCACCCGATATGGACACCTCGCCTACGTGCCACTGCCCGGCGGCGACGCGGCCGTACATCGGCCCTACCGGATGGCCCTTGCGCACCTGTGGTCCGCGGGCATCGCCTGGACGGCCGACCTGCCCCCGGTGGCCGCCTGCCCGCCGGACGAACGCGCCGTACTGGAGCGCCAGTTGGAGCGGAACCTCAACTGCGTACCTACCTCCAGTATGGGCCGCCTCTTCGACGCCGTCTCCTCCCTCGCGGGGATCTGCCACCGATCGGGGTACGAAGCGCAGGCGGCCATCGAACTGGAGGCCGCCGCGCTGGCCGCGGCCGAACCGGACCCGAGCGGATACGCGTTCACACTGCGGGACGTCTCGCCGGGGGGCGTGGTCACCGCGGACCCGGCTCCCGTGATCGAGGCCGTCGTGGCAGACGTACGCGCCGGAGCCTCCCCCGCACTCGTCGCCGCGCGTTTCCACCACGCGGTGGCCGCTCTGGGCCGGGCGATGTGCGCGCGAGCACGGGCGGACCACGCGCTGGACACCGTGGCTCTGAGCGGGGGCGTGTTCGCCAACTCCCTGCTCTCCTCCGCCTGCGCGGGCGCGCTGCGCGCGGACGGCTTCACTGTCCTGCGACACCACCGCGTGCCTCCCAACGACGGAGGCCTCGCCCTCGGTCAGCTGATCGTCGCCGCGCGCGCCAGTGCCCGCCGCCCGCCCGGTGGCGCCTGACTTCCCGTGCTCGCCCGTCACCGGGCGCGCCCCGGCCCACGGACTACTTTCAGTGAGGAGACCCCCATGTGCCTGGCGGTACCCGGCAGAGTGCTGGACATCGAGGAACGGGACGGCACCCGGATGGCCAACGTCGACTTCGGCGGCGTGGTCAAGGAAGTGTGCCTGGAGTATCTACCGGACCTCCAGGTCGGCGAGTACGCCATCGTGCACGTCGGTTTCGCGCTCCAGCGCCTGGACGAGGAGTCAGCGCGGCAGACCCTCGAATTGTTCACCACCCTCGGTCTGCTCCAGGAGGAGTTCGGCGACCCGTGGGAGCTGGCCGCGGAGGCCGGGGGCGCCCCGTGGCCCGGAGAGGATCAAGCCGTGCAGGAGGCTCAGCAGTGAAATATATCGACGAGTTCCAGAACCCCGGCCTTGCGCGGCGGCTACTCGACAGCATCCACTCCGTGGTGACCCGGCCGTGGGCGTTGATGGAGGTGTGTGGCGGTCAGACACACACCATCATCAGGCACGGCATCGATCAACTCCTTCCCGATCAGGTTGAGTTGATCCACGGTCCGGGCTGTCCCGTGTGTGTCACCCCGCTGGAGGTCATCGACAAGGCGCTGGAGATCGCTTCTAGGCCGGGCGTCATCTTCTGCTCGTTCGGTGACATGCTCCGCGTCCCCGGCACCGGCCGCGACCTGTTTCGGGTCCGCAGCGAGGGCGGTGACGTCCGCGTGGTCTACTCGCCGCTCGACGCCCTGCGGATCGCCCAGCAGAACCCCGACCGCCAGGTGGTGTTCTTCGGTATCGGCTTCGAGACCACCGCGCCCCCGAACGCCATGACGGTGTATCAGGCTCGCAAGCTCGGCATCACCAACTTCAGTCTGCTGGTCTCGCACGTCCGGGTGCCCCCGGCCATCGAGGCGATCATGGAGTCCCCGGACTGCCGAGTGCAGGCGTTCCTCGCGGCCGGACATGTGTGCAGCGTGATGGGCGTCGGTGAGTACCCCGAACTGGCCGAGCGCTACCGGGTGCCGATCGTGGTCACCGGTTTTGAGCCGCTGGACATCCTGGAGGGCGTGAGGCGTGCCGTCCTGCAACTGGAGCGCGGCGAGCACCGGGTGGACAATGCCTATCCGCGTGCCGTGCGTTCGGAGGGCAACCCGGCCGCGCGGGCCATGCTGGAGGACGTTTTCGAAGTGACCGACCGCGCCTGGCGCGGCATCGGAGTCATCCCCGGCAGCGGCTGGCGGCTCTCCTCCCGCTACCGCGACTACGACGCCGAACTCCGCTTCTCGGTGGCCGGCATCGATACCCGGGAACCCGCGGAGTGCCGCAGTGGCGAGGTCCTTCAAGGGCTGCTCAAGCCGAACGCCTGTGAGGCCTTCGGCACCACCTGCACTCCTCGCACCCCGCTCGGCGCCACGATGGTCTCCAGCGAGGGCGCGTGCGCCGCCTACTACCTCTACCGGCGCCTCGAACTGCCGAACCCATCGCTGGAGGCGAGCCCCGTTGTCTGAGAGCACCAAGGTCCATCTGCCCGACCCCGCCGCCTGGACGTGCCCGGCCCCGCTGCGGGACCAGCCGAGGATCGTGATGGGCCACGGCGGTGGCGGAGCGCTCTCCGCCGAACTGGTCCAGCACGTCTTCGCGCCCGCCTTCGGCGGCCAGACGCTGGCTCAGCTCGGCGACTCGGCGGCTGTGGACCTGGGCGGGGCACGGCTTGCCTTCTCCACCGACTCCTTCGTGGTCCGACCGCTGTTCTTCCCCGGAGGAAGCATCGGCGACCTCGCCGTAAACGGCACGGTGAACGACCTGGCGATGAGCGGCGCCAAGGCCGCCTACCTCTCCTGCGGATTCATCTTGGAAGAAGGCGTGGAGGTCGAGATCGTCGCCAGGGTGGCCATGGCGCTGGGCGACGCCGCCCGCGCGGCCGGCGTCGAAATCGTCACCGGCGACACCAAGGTCGTCGAGGCCGGACACGGCGACGGCATCTACATCAACACCGCCGGCATCGGCCTCGTCCCACCCGGCGTCGACCTGCGGCCCCAGCGCGTCGTGCCGGGCGACGTCGTGATCGTCAGCGGCGACATCGGCGTCCACGGAGTCGCGATCATGAGCGTGCGGGAGGGCCTCGAATTCGGCGTGCAGATCGAGAGCGACTGCGCACCCCTGGGCGGTCTGGTCGAGGCCATGCTGGCCGTGACCCCCGATCTCCATGTGCTGCGCGACCCCACCCGCGGTGGCCTTGCCGCAACCCTCAACGAGATCGCGGCGGCAGCCCACACCGGCGTCGTGCTCCACGAGAACCGCGTTCCCGTACCCTCCCCGGTCGCCAACGCCTGCGCGATCCTCGGTCTCGACCCGATGTACGTGGCCAACGAGGGCAAGCTGGTGGCCTTCGTCCCCCGTGTCCACGCGGACGCCGTCCTCGGCGCGATGCGGGCGCACCCGATGGGAACGAGGGCGGCGGTTATCGGCGAAGCGGTTGAGGAGCACCCGGGCATGGTCGTGGCACGCACCGCCCTCGGCGGTACGCGGGTGGTGGACCTGCCGATCGGTGAACAGCTACCACGGATCTGCTGACCGCATTGGGGCTCCGGTCTCCTCGGCGGCATGAACCAGGCCCTTCGGGCGGCGGCCGGCCCGGGCCGCATTGCTGGAGATCTCTGCCACCGCTCACCGTCCGCCGTGCGCGGCGCGGGTATCCGGATCGAGCGGCGGACCCGCTGGTTCGTCAGCCTTGGGGAAGGCTATTTCGGGTCCTTCGGGTCCACGCCGGTGACCGCCGAGGCGTCCTTCGTGCCGCTGGGGCGCTGAGAGCGGCCCCTGGGGCCAGTGTCGTGCATTCCCTTCTCGGCGGAGGCCCCGCCTCGGGTCTGTTCCTCGCCGCGTCGCCCAGTGCTCTTGACGCGGTCGCCCGGCACCGCAGCAGACTCCTCACGGGCCACCTTTCTTCCGGCGCCCTTCTCGGGTGCGTGCCGCTCGGGATGGAAGGAGCGGTGCGCGCTCGGATTGTCCTGCTGGCTCGTCTCGTCTACATCCGGCGACCAGCCGTGCTGTCCGGTCCCTGCGTGTCGGCTCGGCCCCTCGCCGTGCGAGGGGTGGGACGACTTCGGCTTCTTCGCCATGGCCCGGCCTGCCTGTTCTCTATCGATGACGACTCACGGCGGCGAGTGCCGAGCCGCGAATTAGTTAAATTCTCCCACTTTAGGGTAGATCGGCAACGCTTAGCGTGCCCAGGTCAGGTGCGTAGGCGCTCCGACGCCTCATTCGGGCCCAGACCGCATCCAAGATCAACCGCCTGGCGCTGGGAGGTGTCGCAGGGGTCGATGCCACATCCTCGGGCCCGACCAGGCCGACGCCGTCACCGGACGGCAGAAGCCGCCCACCTCCGTACGCGGCGCCGTCGACCCGGACCGCGCTGAACGACTCGGGGCCACCGGCCGGAGCACGGTCCTCGCCCAGGGCGTCGCCGAGCTCGCGCGCACCCTGCGACACGCAAACGGGTGACCCCAGGGCCGTTGCAGTCTTCACACACCCACCCATGGGGAACGTTCACCTGTGAGGCGCATGCCGGCAGCTGCTGGCCACCGGCACCGAACAGCGAGCCGCCCCCCGACCGGCCGAGAGGCCGGGCAGAGGGCGGCGCAAAGCCGGACGGCGGCTCCCGGTAGGGCGGGAGAGGCCGTCAGTCCTTGGCGATGGCCAGGCCGAGGAAGATCCCCACCAGCAGCGCGACGCTGCCGGTGACCATTACGGACCACGTTCCGGCGTGCGTCGCGCCGAACGTCGAGGTCATCCCGGCCTGCGTCGCGGCCTGCGTGGCCTGCGCCCCGGCCATGTTCGCCTCCTGGACGGCCAGGGCCGTCTCCAGCTCCTGAACCTTGGTCTCCAGCTCAGACTGCTCCATCGTGCGATCCTCTCTCACGGCGTGCCGGGCTGATCCAGGCATCACAGTCCATCGCTTCCCCACCGCCCGGACACACCTGCGCCTACCACCTGCGGTGCACTCGTTTGCCGAGGACAGGCGCTTAGATTCAACCGGTGAGTGCAACAGTGCTGGTTGAGGACGGTATGCGTGGCGAGAATGGGTCGGCCGGGGATGTCGGACGAGATGAAGGCCCACTTGTGGCGGCGTTGGCGGGCCGGGGAGTCGATCAGCGTCATCTCCCGGCAGATCGGCAAGCCGCCCGGTTCGGTGTTCACCGTCCTCAAGCACCACGGAGGGATCGCTCCCGTATCCCGCAGGGTGCGCGCCGGGAGCCTGGCCATGGGTGAGCGGGAGGAAATCGCGCGCGGGCTTCATGCTGGCGAGTCCTTGCGGACCATAGCCGGTCTTCTGGGGCGTGCGGTGTCTACGGTCAGCCGTGAGGTCGAGAACAATGGCGGACGCGATGTTTACCGGGCGATCGCTGCACAGGAGAGGGCACGTGAGCGCGCCCGGCGCCCGAAGCAGTGCCTGCTTGCCCGTAGACCCGCGCTGAGGCAGACGGTGCTGACCTTGCTGATGCACGAGTGGTCGCCCGAGCAGATCGTCGGGTGTCTGCGTCGGCATCACGGGAACGACCCAGGGATGGCGATCAGCCGCGAGACGATCTACAGGTCGGTCTACGTCACCCGATGGAAAGTGATCCCCCGCGAGCTCTGCAAACGCCTGCGAACCGGACGCCGATCCGGAAGAACAAGCGTCACACGGTGAAGGGCCAGTGGCGATCACAGATCACCGATGCCCGACCGATGGAGGAACGGCTCCAAGAGGCCGAGGACCGCCGTGAATTGGGGCATCTGGAAGGCGATCTGGTGATCGGCTCGAACAACAGCCAGGTCGCCACGTTGGTCGACCGGAAGTCGCGGTTCCTCACCGTCGTGAGACTCGCCAGCCGCCACACCGCCGTGGTCGTTCCCGCTCCCGCCGAGACCTACTCCCGCATGGGAGACAGACGCTGCCGTTCCCGGTCGCTGCGCGCGACGAGCAGGTTCTCGACGAGCGGACGGTCTGCGTCCGTGAGTGGTCTCATCAGGTACATGGGTGCTCCTCGGCGTCGGCGTCGGGGGCATGGGGTTTGAGGGTGAGTCCGGCAAAGGCGCCGGAGTATGTGTCGGGGGCGCGGGCGTGGGGATGCTCGGGATGCCGGCGCGCGGTGGGGACGAGGCCGGGATCCATCAAGTCCCAGTCGCCGAACAGCGCGTTGATCGCGTTGCGGGTGCGGGGCCGGAAGGCGCAGGCTGCTTCTTCGTCCCACAGGGACGTGAGCTGGGCCCGCGTGTGGGGCGTGAGTGACAAGTCGGCGGTGGCGTGGGTGATGGACAAGGCGCTGCCGGGCGGCAGCCATTCCCGCAGTGCGGCGACGGCGTTCGCCACCTGCTGGTCGTCGCCGATCCACGGCAGCACCTCGTGCAGCAGGGCCGCGACCGGCCGGCTGGGATCGAACCGGGCGGCGGCGTCGCCCAGGCCGGTGCCGTCTTCTTCACTCCCCGCCAACGTCACCTCGCCACCTACGCGGCCCTGCCGTTCGCGGCCCGCTTCACGCTCGTCCCGGCGCTGCTCGGGACAGACGCCGGGATCGTCGGCGCGGCGGCGCTCGCCCTGACCGACCCCGGCGCCTCACCCGCTGCACCCTGACCGGGAACTCGTCCCGGCGGCGCTGTACGTCAGGAGCGCCGTCGGCGGCGCAGGTGCAGGAGCCCTCCGCCTGCCGCCGACAGGGCTACCGCGCCGGAGGCGGCAGGGAGCCAGGGACGTGAGGAACCGGCGGCAGCGGCCGTCGTGGTGGCGGCCCGGTCTTCGACAGGGGCGTAACCGCCAGCGAGGCCCTTGCGGTCGTAGGCCGAGCCCGGGAGCTTGTCGCTGTAGCGCTTGGCGACGAGTTGCTGGTAGGCCTTGAGGGTGACGTGCGGCTTGCCTTGGAGGGCCACGCCGGCCTCCTTGTTGAGTGGTTCGACGGTGCCATTGCTGGTCACCCGGTACCAGGCGTGGATCTGAGGTTCCATGAAGGTCTGTGCCTGATCGGTGCCGCGCTCGGCGGTGCTGACGTCCGCGTCGCCGTCGCGGATCCCCGCCAGCTCCCAGGCGTGGCCGCCCTGTTTCCGGGCGAGCAGGACGGCGGCCTGGTGGCCATTGGCCGCGGAGACACGGGAGACGAGGTAGGAGAGCCGCAGAGCCGAGGCGGCGGTCGGCTTGGTCTTACCGGTGACGAACTCGGGTGCGAGTTCGTAGAGCGGTACGGGCTTCTTGAGGTCGAAACCGGGTGAGGTGGTGGGGGCTTGGACGAGACCGCGCGGGTTGCCGGCCGTGCCGCCGTCTGCGCCGGCGGCCGGCGTACGGTGCTCGGCGGCCGTCAGGAAGCGGGAGACGGTGTCGTGGACCTGGCCGGAGCGCAGCACTTGCTGAGCGGCGGTGTAGTCGGTCGCGGCGGGTGCGGTGGGGCGATCGGCGGCTTGCGCGGGAGCGCCCGCGCACAGGGTGGCGGCAGCGGCGGCGAACAGGATGGCTGCGCGTGTGGTTGTACGGTGCATGGTGGGGTTCCCTAGCCGTGGATGCCTGTGCGCGTGTGGGTCCACCGGAAGGAGTTGTTTCCGGCGTAGGTGGAGTAGTTCCACCAGGTGTAGGTCTGGGTGCTGGGCCACGGGTCGCCGACTGCCACCATGTTGCTGGTGCTGTCGTAGCCGTAGATGACGTTCATGTGGCCGCCGCCGGAGGTCCAGCCGATGCGGACGGCGAACGGGCGCCCGTTCGCGATCTCGTTCTGGGTCTCGCTGAAGGACGCGCTGCGGTACAGGTCGGTGCCGCTGTTGCGGAAGCCCATGTTCTTGAGGGCGTTGGCCATGTCGTCGAGCGTGGCGGGCTGGTTGTTGCAGTCCAGCCAGCTGTTCTGGGCGGCCAGTCGGCAGAAGTCGTACTGGGTGTAGCCGGTGTATCCCCAGTAGTTGGCGATGGTCAGGCCGGAGGCGTCCCAACACCACTGGTTCTGGACCTGCTTCTGCATGCCGATGTTGAGGGCCGTCCAGCTGGTGGGCCGGGTGGAGCTGCAGACCGGCAGGCTGCCGGTGTCCTCGCGGATGAATGCGTCGGCGAGGTAGTACGCGCCGGACCAGATCCAGCGCGAGTTGTTCTCCACGGCGTCGCCGGTGGTCCGGCAGACCATCGGGATGTGGTCGCCGACCGGAGAGCTGCCGGTGACGTTGGAGGACAGGGTGGGCAGAGAACGCTGGTTGACGGTGGCGAAATTCCCCTGGCCGCCGACGACTGTTCCGGTGATGGCGGCCTGGGCCTGCGGGGCGACGGCCAGCAGGAGGCCGGCGGACAGGGCGGCGGCCACTGTGGACGCGAGTGTCCTTCTGCGGCCCGGCCTGCGGGTCGGCGTATGAGCGGGTATGCGGGAAGTCCTGCGGAATCTGTGCATGGGGGGTTCCTTTGTCTTGATCAAGGTGGTCGTCCTGATCAGGAAGGGCGGTTCCGGCGGCGCCGCACTCGGAATGTGGCGAGGCCACCGATGGCGACGAACAGCGCGGCGCCGCCGATGGCCAACGGGGCGCCTACGCCCGGTCCGCCGTCGGATTCGGTACGAGGTGCTGCCGCCGGAGGTGTTGCCGCTGCCGGCGCGGCGGGCGGCGGGGCGACCGACGCGGGGGCCACCTCGGCCTGGGACTCGGCGCGGCCGAGCGCCGGGAAGGCTGTCTGTGCCGTGATGGTCCAGCGACCGGCGGGCAGAGCCTCGGCGGTGGTGAACGTTCCGGGCTCACCGGCTACCGGTACGAACCGCCAGGGCCCGACGCTGGTGCCGTCGGCCGAGGTGGCGGTGAGGGTGCCGGCGACTTTCTCGTTGACGGGGTGACCGTCGTCCTCCCAGGTCGCCTTGGTGACGGGGTGGCCGGCGGACACGCCCGTGACGGTCAGATGGATGGTGTCGCCGTGGGCGTGTGCCGTGGCCGCGGAGCCTAGGAGGAGCAGGCCGGTGAGGGCGGCGGTCACTGCCGTGAAGCGGCGATCGGGCATGAGGGGGTGGCTCTCCGGTGTGAGGGGGGTGGCAGGGGCCGTATGAGGACGGCCCCTGCCGTCAGTGGGGGGTCAGGATGCTTTCTGCAGGGCCCAGTTCTGGTAGTTGGAGGTGTCCGGGTCCTGGAGTTCGAGCAGCCAGGCTCCGTAGTACGGGCTATTGCCGACGCCCAGGACGAGTGAGCTGTTCTTGGCGGTCAGGCGCAGGCCGGTTCCCGACTTGGTGAGTCGCCACTGCTGGGCGTCACTGCCGGAGCAGGGCTGCTGGGCGACCCACTGGCCGGGGGCCGCGGCACCGCCGATCTGCAGGCACTTGCCCGACACGGCCGAGCGAAGGCGCGCACTGCCGCCGGCAACGTCATCGAAGTACCACTGCTGAGGGGTGAACCCGTTGGGCTGGGAACCGACCAGGACGGTGCCGTCCGCGCTCCCGCCGCCCCAGATCTCAGCCGCAAGCCCCGTGTGACCATTGGTCAGCGTGTACCGCGTGCCGGGTTTGGTAGCGGTGCCGCCGACGGGCGGGGTGTGGAACGACAGCGCGCGGCCGGGTCCGGAGTCGCGGCCGGCCTGGTCGCGGACCGAGACGGCGAGCCTGTAGTCGGTGTCGGGCCGCAGGTTGTAGACCCGCGCCGAGTTGGGCTGGACCCATGCCAGGTGGCTGTCGTTGAGCAGGAGCTGATACCAGGCTACGGAGGACGCCGTCGGCCAGCTGACCACGGCCGAGTCGGACGTCAGCTGCCCGAGGACCGGGACGGGGCCCGTCGTCGGTCCGGTGCTGCCGGTCGGCGTCGGCGTCGGCGTGGGCTTCGGGGTCGGGGTGGGGCTCGGGTCCGGGTCGGGCCGGGTTCCACCGCCGGTCATCAGGAACTGGTTGTTCGCGACGTTCCAGTGCGTGGCGAGGTAACTGCCCGCCCGTGGACTGGTGTTGTAGTAGTCGTCGTGGTTGCAGTCCAGGCGCTCGTCTTGGCTTCGCTCGGTACAGACGTTGCGCATGGTGGGGTAGTACGGAGTGTCCGAGTAGCACATGATGTCCCACTCGTCGGTGCAGTGCGCGCCTCGGCTGCTGTTCGGTGCGCTGTTGTTCACCGCACCGAGGTTGTGTCCGAGCTCGTGCGCCGCGGTGGAACCGCTCCAGCAGCCGGCGTCCGTGCGGCCGTAGGAGGGGCCGAAGTTGCTGAGGTTGGCGGCGCCGGGGCGCTCGTCACCGTTGAAGGTGCCGATGCCGCAGTAGACCTTGGCGTCCGCGAAGATCATGTACTTGCGGTCGCGCCGGTCGAAACCCTTCTGTGCCAGTGCGGAGTTCAGCGCACCGAACTCGGCGAGTGCCGAGCTCGCCACCTCCACGTTGAGCACGGACGGCGTGCAGTCGGCTCCGGTCACGTACCGGATGTGCCGTACGCCCCCGGTCTCCTGCGCGCTGGCGAAGTAGATGGTGTCGGCGTCGGCGGCCCACCTGCGGAACGACGCCAGGTACTCGCCGTACCGGTCGTTGCCGGGACCGTGCGCGTACACCACCTGTACCCGGTTGCCCGTGCTCCCGTCGCCGTCGCACTGCACCGCTTGACCACCCGGCGCCGCCTTCCCGCTTCCGGTGCCCCGGGTGGGGGCGGCGGGCGGCGTCTTGGCGGCGGTGCCCGCCTGGCGGGCGTCCACAGAGGCCGTGGTGCCGGAGGACGGCTGTTCCGTGGAGGGTTTTTGGGTGGCGGGGCGGCTTGGCGTTCCGGCCGCTCCCTGTGTCTTCACGGCGGGTGGCGTGTCCTTGGAGATGTCCACCCCCTTGGGCGGCTTGTCGGGACCGTGCGTGCACCGGCCGTCGGCGGTGCGCAGGACGCCGGCGCAACGGTCACCCTTGGGCGCGGAACTCAGGCCCTTGTAGACCAGGCCGCGCTTGCGGTCCTCGTTGGGTATTCGGGCCACCGGTTCCGGGGTCTTGTCGTGTGCGGGTGCCGGAGCGGGACCGTCCACGGCGGCCCGCGCCGCGGTGATCTCAGGTCGGGACGAGTGGTGGTCGAAGACGCCACCGAGCGCCGCTGTACCGACGAGTGCTCCCGCCGTGACGGCTACCGCTGCGACGAGAATGCCGCGTCTTCGCCGCCGTTGCTGAACCTGTCTTCTGCGACCGGACAAGGCCACACCTCATTTCTGTGGGGGAGTTGTGGTTGGCCGGAAGTGTGCCAGAAGGGATGCACGGACTGACAGGGCCGCTTTGTGCGGGGAATGGGAGCGTGCACTGCAGAACAATGCGCGGGAACAGCCGACGCGGCCCCCAAGTTCCGGTCCTTGTACGGGATTTGACTGCACGGGAACCAAAGGTCCATTCCAATGGATGGCAAACCCGAGGGGCGCCACTTAGGAAGATCGTTATCATGGAATGAGTAGCTCCACTTGTGTGCAATTGCACAGCGTGTCGACGCTCTCACCCAAGATCACATTCTTGGGGAATCCGTTTAGGTAAGCCCAAGGCGCGCTTATGGAACCGCCGATGACCCATTGCAGGTACTCGGCTACAGCCTGCTGAAAAGGGCGCCCTCACCCCTGACCGCCAGTCTGGATTAGCGAGCACTGCCCGGTTGCCCCTGCCGCGCGGCCGAACTGCCCTCATCTGAGGGAGCGTTCGGCGATGTGGCCACCCGACGCGGCGGTGGCCTACGAAGTCCGCCTCGTCAGCGGTTGGGGGCGGGTGGGGCGAGGCGTTCGGCGGTGCGACTGACGATGGCGGATTCGACGTGGGTGGTGCCCAGGCCGGTCAGGTCGCGGGAGAGGAACTCGTAGAGCGCGGTCAGGTCGGGGAAGTACGCGGCGGCGTGCAGATTGCAGGGGCCGGAGGTTGCGAACGCGCCGTGGACGGCGTGGTGGTCGGCCAGTGCCTGTCCGGCGGTCGCGAGGTGGTCGGGGGGCTGCGCGGAGGAGGAGATTGGCCACTGGGTGGCGACGTCCGGCGGGACGGTGTCGTGCGAGTCGCATCTGGAACGGCACCACGCGATGCTGCTGGACTTCGATCCCCAGGTGAGGGGCCTGGTGGGACAGCCCTCCGGCTGTTCTGGCCGGGCCGACGAGGTGGACGCGGGCATGTGTCGGACTTCTTCGTACGGCTGGGTGACGGGGGCGGCTTGGTCGTCGATGTTCACCCGGACGGGCAGATCGGACCGGACGATGCGGAGGCGTTCGCAGCCACGGCCCGGGCCTGTGAGTTGGCTGGCTGGTCGTTTCGCCGGGTGGGGCTGATCGATCCGGTGCTGCTGGCGAACGTGAAGTGGCTGGCGGGTTACCGACACCCGAGCAATCAACAGAACCAAGTAGCAAGGGAGTTGGAAGAGGCATTCGCCCAGCCGATGCCGCTGCTGGCCGGGGCTGAGCGTGTCGGGGACCGGCTGGCAGTGCTGCCGGTGCTCGGCTACTCGACCGTCAGCGAGCCGCTCGGCGCTTTGTCTTCGCCTGTACACGGTCTCGGAGCAACGCCTGATAGTAGGCCGACTTCTGATCGCCGAGGTTGAAGTACTCGCAGATGTCGGCCACCGCGTCGGCGTCCTCCGCGCTACCGCTGAGGCCGATGTGAACGAGCACCCAGAAGCCCTCCTGCGCCATGGCGCGGCACTCGTCACCCGCCCATTCCACAGGCGACGCGCCTCTGCAGTCCGAACCGGCGGCCACGCGAACCAGCGTGTCCAGAAACTCGCTTCGGATCGTCGGTGACACCTCGCCTGCCAGGGCAGCAAGGATGACGCCGACGGCCGGCGGGGTGCACTCGTTGATGACAGTGCCGTACTCGACGTGGCCGTCCAGGCTGTAGCCGAATGAGTCTTGGAGTGTCTCGGCAGTCAGCAGAGTCTCGAACAGCAATGGCAGGTGCTCTGCCGAGTCACCGCAGATGCACCTCAACGTAGTCCAGTCGTGCCGCGCCAGTTCAGCGCGTACCAACTCGCTGACAGCCATACCCCACCTCATCCATCAGCGCTGCCCATCACCAGGCCCGTCATGGTCGGACCGGCCCACCCGGCCAGCGTAGAACCCCCAGAACCGACCGGTCCTATCGTGCCCTGCTCGGACACACGCTTTGACCGGCCCACGCTGGCCTGGCTGCTGGTGTATCAGCAGATGCTGTTCGGCCTGCCGCTGGCGATGGACCGGGCCGGGCTTTCGCCCCGCGCCTACGGCATGGTGTGTCTGGTGAACGCGGCCTGCGTGCTGGTGTACCAGCCGCTGCTGCAGCCGCTCATCGGCCGCTTCAGCCCCACCACCGTGTGCACGGCGGGCGCCCTGTTCACCGGGGCGGGCATGGGCGCACATCTGCTGAGCCAGGACACACTCGGATACGCCGCGGCGACAGGGATATGGACGATGGGGGGGAGTGCTGTTCTTCGCCGCCGCCATGACGGCTGTGGCCGACCTTGCCCCCGCCCACGCACGCGGCACTACGCCGGGGTATGGGGCTGCATGCTGGGTCTGTCCGCGCTGGCCGCACTGCACCTGGCGGCCTGGGCGATGGACACCGGCGGCAACACGGTGCTGTGGTCGGTGTGCGCGGCTCTCGGCGCCGCGGCCGCCGCGGCATGCGTTGCGCTGCGCCCGGCTATCGAGGGCCGGCGTGAGGGCGCCGGGCACAAGGAGCGTGCCTGCGAGGCCGTTCCCGCTGCCTCCTGAGCGGCGTGGGGGCTCGCACAAGACCCTGGCTGCGAGGGGTTGTAGCGTCAGGCACCGTGAGTACGGATATCCATGGCGCGATCGAGTTCCGCCATCCCGGCGCCGGCACGGACTTCTACGAGGGTGAGCCCTGGGTCTGCGCGATGGATCTGTGGCCTCTGTACGACCAGGGCGACTACGCGGCCTTCGGCTGCCTCTTCGGGGTGCGTGGCTTCGTTGATCTCTAGGAACAGCGTTTGTCGACTGGTTCCGGCGTCAGTTAGTGATCATGCGGTTCTTGAATGTCGAGCAGAAGTGACGGCGTTGCCGTGGGGGCGGCGATAAAAGGGAAGGCGGGAGCCGCTGGGGTGCTGGCAGGATGTCCGCGCTCAGTACCCGAGGAGAAAGGCCCCCACGACCGTGGCTCGTGCCATCACTTTGATCCGCTCCGCTTCCCTGTCCGACGTCGCCGAGTACGCCTACGCGGCCACGGCGCCCGCCGAGTCACGCCTGATTTTCCTTGCCGGGTCATGTCCGCTGAACGATGACGGTTCCACGGCAGCGATCGGGGACTACGCGGGCCAGGCAGCGAAAGCGATCGAGAACATGCAGGTTGCTCTTACTGCCGCAGGTGCGTCACTCCAGGACGTCATCAGCACACGGGTTCTCGTCGCATCGACCCGGCGGGAGGACCTGGTGGCCGCCTGGCAGGTAGTCCGGGACTCGTTCGCCGACCATGACGTTCCCAGCACCTTGATGGGCGTCACCGTGCTCGGCTACAACGACCAACTCGTCGAGATCGAGGCCGTCGCCGCCGTGCTCGATTCTTGAGACCTCTTCAAAGGACACCGCAAACGCGGGACGGCCAGCCGTTCGCCAGGACGGCTGGCCATCAAGGCAGGTAGCGGCAGAGATCAGCTGGACTTGGCGGGCTCCTCGGCGCGGGTGCGGGTGGTGGCGAGGCGGCAGGAGTCGGTGCCGGTCTCGATGATGGTGCCGTTGAAGGTGAGGCGGTCGACGATGGCCGCGCAGAGCCGGGGGTCGGTCGGTGAAGGTCTTGGTCCAGCCGCCGAAGGACTCGTTGGAGGTGATGGCGACGCTGTTCTTCTCCTCGCGTTCGGTCAGGACCTGGAAGAGGAGTTCGGCGCCGTGGCGATCAAGTTCCATGTAGCCGAGCTCGTCGATGCATAGGAGATCGACGCGGCCGTAGCGGGCGATGGTCTTGTTCAGCTGCTTCTCGTCGGCTGTCTCGACCAGCTCGTTCACCAAATTCGTGGCGAGCGTGTAGCGGACGCGATAGCCCTTCATGGCGGCCTCGGGGCCCAGGGCGATGAGCATGTGGGACTTGCCGGTGCCGGAGTCGCCGATCAGGCAGGGTGGCTGGCTCTTCTTGATCCATTCACAGCTGGCCAGGGTGTGGATGGTGGCGGCGTCGATGTTGGGGTTGGCGTCGAAGTCGAAGGCCCGCAGGGACTTCTCCCGCGGGAAGCCTGCGGCCTTGATCCGCCGCTCCGAGCGGCGGCGGGACCGGTCGTCGCACTCGGTCATCAGTAGCTCGGCAGGGAAACCCCGGTAGGTCATCTGGTCCTTCACCGCCCGGTCGGCGATGTCGGAGAACTCGTTGCGGATCAAGGGCAGCCGCAGCATCCGGCAGGCGGTGTCGATGGCGGCGTTGGCGGCCTGTCCGGTCAAGCCTCGCTGGCGGGGCAGGGTCACTGTGCTTCTCCCTCACAGTGGTCACCGCCGCTGGTTCGGCGGTGGCGGAGCAATTGGTCATAGGGGGGGGTCACCGAGGGCAGCGGCCTGGTGTCCGCAGGAAGGTGCGCGAGCCGCCACTCGTGCAGGGACGTCACCGTCGCCGACGGTTTCCCGGGAACCAGCTGGCCTGCCGCAGGAGCGGGCTCGGTCTCGGCCTGGGTGGCCTTGCGGGCCTCCAGAGCGACCGCGTCCGCAGTCATGGCCCCGGCCCGCAGAGCCGCGGCCAGGCCGGCGACGACATGCTCGTGCGGCAGATGACGCCCCAGCAGGAGAACCTCGATCAGGGCCCGGGTGCCGTCCCGCTCACCGTGGGTCTTGCGGGCTTGGTCCCACCAGGCGTCGTGGACAGGAGTGAACCTGCCAGCCGAACGGGCCTGTTCGAGGGTTGTGGAGCCGGGGAAGGCGCCGGGCTTGCGAACCAGGACTTCCAGGTAGTGGTCCAGATCCAGACGGACGGTGCCGTTCAAAGAAGGCTTCCTGGCCGCAGGAGGCGAACACACGGTGGACGGCCTTGCCCGAGTACGACAGCCGGAAGGAGAACAGGTAGCAGGTCACCAGCTCGGCGGCCAGGCGCACGGTCACGTCACCGAAGTCGACCTCCGCCTCATGGCCGGGCAGGGCAGGTGGGTCTGCCGGACGAACGCCTCCAGCGGAGCCTTGCCGGACTCGACCAGGATCTCGGGCTTCCGGCCAGCGACGTAATTGCGCACCACCCCGTAGGAAACGTCCGCTCCGTGCTCCTCGACCAGCCGGTGGAAGATCCGATCCTGCCCCGCGAGAGCCACGCCCTTGAGGGCGGGCTGGTCCGGTCACGCCCGCTCCGCTCACCGGCGCGTGGGATCCTGCGGCTCGCCATGGCCATCTCTGCCCAGGAAGTCGGGCTGGCACAGAGGCGTCACCGCCGTGTTGGGGGCACTTCCTTACTCAGGCAGGAGGGCTGGGGCGGGCGTTCGAGCGATTTAGCGAGTCCGGAGAAGGCCTCGAAGGCTTCGTCGCCCGGCCGCGGCAGCGGAGGCTGCCGTCATGAGGTGCCACTGGCGCAAGATACGGCCGGCCCGGCCCGTCGGGCGGGTGCCCGTGGCATCCATGGTGCTGCCGCGCGGGGGCCGGTGGCGGTCGGCAGAGCGGTTGGCGACGGGGCGCGCAGCGGTGGACGGCGGGGGTAGCCGATCGGTTGACGCGGCCGCGGCCGGGCGGCGGTCCGTCGGACGGGAGGGACCCCGGTGGTGCGGGTGTCAGGTGTTTTGCACCACCGGGGAGCCGGGGCCGGGCCGGACAGGGTCCCTGTCCGGCCCGGCGCTCACGGGGGGCGGGTCAGCAGGTGACGGTCACCTCGTGGGAGACCGGACGCGCCGTCCAGGGGTAGCTGGTGACACCGAAGGTGGCGCGAATGGTGGAGCCGCAGGCTACGTTGGCGCTCAGGCCCGGGGCGTCCAGGTTGGTGTTGTTGAAGAGGGCGATTTTGGTGGCGTTCGGCAGCGGGGTGCCGTCGACCGTGGCGGTGAAGGTGGTGGTGAGTTCCTTCGGGGTGGGGGCCGGGCTGCCCGGGGAGGGCGGGCCGGCGAGGCCGATCTTGCCGACGAACGCGACGGTGTTGCCGGTGACTTCGGCGCACAGGCGGGTCGAAAGGCCGGACTGGAGGCCGGAGTTGCCGCAGGAGACCACGGTTTCGGTGGCATTCGCGGGGGCGGCGACGGCGATCGCCGGGGTGAGGGCGGCGAGGCTGAGGCTCGCGACGGCGGCAGTGAGGAACATCGAACGCTTCATGGTGGATCTCCCTGCAAGGAGGGGCCTCGGGCGGATCCCGAACGGCTTCACATGACATGTGATATTGCACAGGTCAGGTGAAGATCAAGTGATCACTCCGTGAACGACTTGAAATCGTATGACGACGGCTCGTCAACGTCCAATTCAGGACACGGAGTTGACGGATCAGGAGGCGACAGGCCGGCGCGTTGGCCGGCCGCGGACCCTGCGGAGCGCGCACACCATCTCGGGCTATTTCGGCCGGCGTGGGAGCGGGCCCGTGCGGGGCGACCGGTCGTCATGATCGGCTGCTGTCACGGTCGGCCCGCCGAGCGGGCGGGCCCGCGCCCAGCGACGGAAGAAGGACTGTGCATGTTCAAGAAGGCGTTGACCGGCCAAGACGGTGTCCTATGTGGTGATGCTGGGTGTCCCTGTTCAACATGGGCCAGGGAACGTGGAGTTGGATTGTCCCGGATGGGTTTTGGGAGATCGCGAAGCCCCTCATCCCGCCGTCGAAGGTGCGGCCGCAGGGTGGCGGAACGCTGGACACTCCTGATGAGACGCTGTTCGCGGCGATCGTCTATGTACTGGTCAGCGGCTGTTCCTGGCGAGCCTTGCCGCCGTGTTTCGGGGTGTCGAAATCGACAGTGCACCGCCGCTTCATGATCTGGTCGAGAGCCGGCGTCTGGGGCCGCCGCCACGAAGCGGTGCTCCAACGCCTCGACGACGCCGGCCTCATCGATGTCTCCCGGGTCGTGCTGGACTCCGCGCACGTGCGGGCAAAAGAGGGGGCGAACACACAGGTCCGAGTTCCGTGGACCGGGGCAAGCCGGGTTCCAAGATGCACGCCCTGTCGGACGCGAACGGACTGCCCCTGGTCGTCGGCATCTCCGCCGCGACCGTCCACGACAGCCTCGCGCTGAAGCCCATGGTCGAGGGCCACCAAACGCGACACGACCCCTACCGGGGCCGCTACTTCAAGCCCCAGCGGCTGCACGCGGACAAAGCCTACGACGTGCCCCACCTGCGGAAATGGTTATGGGGCAAGCACATCGGGGTCCGCATCGCCCGTAAGGGCATCGAGTCCAGCGAACGGCTCGGCCGCCGCAGGTGGGTGATCGAGCGGGCCATGTCCTGGCTGACCGGCTACCGCAGACTCAGTCCCCGCTACGAACGCCAACCCTCCAACTACCTGGCCTTTCTCGGACTGGCCGCCGCCATCTGCTGCTACAAACGTTTTTGCAACCTCACCATGTAGGACACCGTCTTATTGGCACAGGAGTCCTGCTCCGCTGACCGGGCGACACTGGCCAGCACGCAAGGCGCATGATGGAAGGACTCGACCATGCCCTCTTCCTGGTCGCTGCCCGAACCGACGCTGGCGGCCGGCCGCCACCGAGAAGCCCGAGCTCCCGCCCGGGTGTGTCGCCGAACCCAAGTGGGACGGCTTCCGGGCGCTGGTGGGTCACGGGCCGCAGGGCCGGGTGAGGCTCCGCTCGCGCAGCGGCGGAACCCTGGCTGATGCCTTCGCCGAGATCGTGAGCGCGGCGGCGTATCTGCCGCAGGGCACCGTTTTCGACGGGGTTATGTGACCTGTGGGGGTGTCTCAGCCCCAAGGTGTTGCAGGCGGCGCGGCTTCCATAGGCGAGACGTGACGGGCGTCGCGGTCACGTGCCGCAGCGGCCGCTCAGAGGTGGCCGTCCAGGAACTTCCGTACCTCGGTGATGGTCATGGGCCCCGTGCCGTGCGCCACCGCCTCTCCCTCCTTCAGCAGGACGTAGGACGGGGCTCCGGTGATCCCGTATCGCTCGGTTGCGGCCGGACAACGCGTGATGTCGGCGCGGATGGCCGTCAGGCGGCCCGTGTAGTCGTCGGCGATGCCACCCACGACGAGGTCCATCACCCGGCAGGGCTCGATTGCCTTGGGCCATGTCCCGGTGAAGTATGCGAGGACCGGAACTCCGCTCATCCCGAGGATGAAATTGAACTCCGCGTCCTCACGGGGTCGGTGAACCCGCTTTGCCATGGATGCTCCTGATCTCATGTTCCGTCATTCCATCCCCATCATCCCTCGCGCGGTGTGCCGGGCCGGCCCGGTCGGTCGTCCGGTTGACCTGTCGGAAGGGAGGCATGGGGCCGTCGCAGAGCCACGGGGGTCCCCGGCGCGAGCGGCCCGGCCCCGCCCCTGGTGACCCGGCCTGGCCGCCCCGCCGGTCACCCAGCTGCAGCCCGCCGCGCGCCCGTGGGTCAGCTCGTGCCAGGACAGCGCCCTCCACGACGATATGAAAGCCGTTTTCCAGGGCATAGTGGCCCAGATCGCCGACCAGATGCTCGATGAGCGCGTCGACGAGCGGGCCGGTGCGCCTCGTCCACCGGATCCAGTCGAGCCGTATCCGCCACCGCGCTTCTCAGAGACAGCGCCCCGACGGGCTTCCCGAGGCCTTGTCATGAGCCAGCTGATGACACCGAGAACGAGGCACGATTCCTGGACCGCTCGCGGACGCGGTCGTGGACGGTCGAAGTACGCGTCAGTTGCCCCGAAGACCGACCGCCAGCGTCAGTTCGAGGACCCGGTGTGGCGATGCGAGATCCGGAAACAGCTCCCGCAGCTGCGACATCCGGTACCGGACTGTCTGGGGATGGACGAACAACGCCGCCGCCACCTCGTCCCGCCTGCCCTGGTGCAGCAGCCACGCCCGCAATGTCTCCTCCAGCCGCCGTGCGGTCGCGACAGGCAAGGTCCGCAACGGTGCGAGGGCTCGGGCACGCAGGTCTGCGAACGCGTCCACGTCGGCGCTCAGGACCAGCTCGGGCAGATGGTCCTCGGTGTCGCGAATATCAGAGGAGAGGGAGCGCGCGCGTACGGCTCGTGCGTACGAGGCGGACGCACGAGTCCACGGCCGGGCCGGGCCGACCACGGCGGTGCGGTCGGTCAGCTGCCGCAAGAGATGTGATCGGTCGGCATCGGGGACGAGCAGCACACCGGTGGCGTCCGGCAGATCGTCGAGGACGAGGGTGCTCGGGTCGAGCGCGCGGTAGGCAGGCCTGGCATGGGCGGCGGGCAGCAGGACCGCGGTCAGCGAAACCGGAGGCTGCCACCCGGCCCGTTGAACAGAGGCCAGCAGCACGTCCGGGCTCGCGCCGGCGAGGAGGTCGCGGGCCAGGTGTTCCAGGTGGCGCTCGTGGGCCCTGCCCCGGGCAGCCAGTTCGTCGGCGTGGCCCGCGGCGCTCGCGGCGGAGAGCTCGTCGATGTAGGCGAAGGTCAGCTCGGCGAACTTGGCGACCTCGGCGGCGGGCAGACCTGCGGGTACGGCACCCGCTGCCAGGCATCGCCAGGCCACGCGGGCGCCGACGCGGTAGGCGCTGAGCAGGGCGTCCATCGAACGGCCGTCGCGCACCTCGCCGCGGCCCAGCTCGTAGGCTGCGTCACCGGCGTCACCGCCTGTGGCGTTCCCGCTCGCGAGGTCCAGGTAGTGCCCCAGGGCGGTACGGACGGCTCGGCGAATGGAGGCGCCCATGCGGCCCGAAAGGGCGTTGGCGTAGGAAGGGACCTCATCGATGATCGCCTGGACGACTTCGTCGGCGGTGGTCTTCAGCGCGGCCCGAAGTGCGGTGACCGTCGTCTCATCAAGGGCCAGTTCGCTGGCCCTCCGGATTGCATGGCTCACGTTTTTGTTCCCTGCGAACAATTCAGTCGACCAGATTTACGTCCTCCGGTCAGGACTTTACACCTTGAGGCACAGCAAGCTGGAGTCATGACGAGTGCAGCCCTCCGCAGCAGGGCGTGGAAACTGCTGGAGATGGTCACGACGCCGCTGCTGCCGTCGGACTACCTCGACCTGGTCAGCCCGCTGCGTGCGGGCGCTGACCTGCGTGGGCGCATCGAGGCCGTGCACCCCGAGACGGGTGACGCCGCGACTGTCGTGATCAGGCCGGGACGGGGCTGGCGCGGCCACACAGCCGGTCAGTACGTGCGGATCGGGGTCGACGTCGACGGGGTGCGCCTGTGGCGTGCCTACTCCATCACCTCGCCGACAAACCGCCAGGACGGCCGCGTCACGATCACCGTGAAGGCGATCCCGGACGGCAAGGTCAGCGACCACCTGGTCCGCAGGGCGAAACCGGGCACGCTGATCCAGCTCGACCAGCCGACCGGTGACTTCGTGCTGCCGCAGGCCAAGCCCGCCAAGGTGCTCTACCTGACGGCCGGCAGCGGCATCACGCCCGTGATGGGCATGCTGCGCGACATCGAGTTCGACGACGTCGTCATGGTCCACTGCGCGCCGAAGCCGCAAGACGTGATCTTCCGCAACGAACTGCACGACCTGGTCGCGGACAAGAAGCTGCGGCTCACCGAGGTGCACACCGACACAGACGGCATGCTCGACATCGCCCGTCTCGACGAACTCGTGCCCGACTGGGCCGAGCGCGAGACCTGGGCTTGCGGGCCCGCGGGCCTGCTCGACGCCGCCGAAGAGCACTGGAGCGAGCACGGCGTCCAAGAGCGCCTGCACACCGAACGCTTCCGCCCCAGCATCGTCGTCGTCGGCGACGGCGGCGAGGTCACGTTCAGCGCCAGTGGCAAGACCGTCGACGCGGACGGCGCCACGCCGTTGCTGGACATCGGCGAGGAGGCCGGCGTGCTCATGCCCTCCGGGTGCCGCATGGGCATCTGCTTCGGCTGCATCACGCCGCTCAAGGCCGGCGCCGTCCGCGACCTGCGCACCGGCGAGATCACCGAGGCCGAGCCGGGCGTCCTCATCCAGACCTGCGTGTCCGCCGCGGCGGGCCCCTGCGACATCGAACGGTAGGAGCACCTTGACCGCCATCGACCCCACCGCCCACCTGACCGCGGAGCAGATCGAGGAGCTTGGCCGCGAGCTGGACGCGATCCGCGACGAGGTGATCGCCGGCCGCGGCGAGAAAGACGCCGCCTACATCCGCAAGGTCATCTCGGCGCAACGCAAGCTCGAGCTGGTCAGCAGGGGCGTGCTGCTGTTCTCGATCTTCCCGCCCGCGTGGCTGCTCGGCACCGCCGGTCTGTCCGTAGCGAAGATCATGGACAACATGGAGATCGGCCACAACGTCCTGCACGGCCAGTGGGACTGGATGCGGGACCCGAAGATCCACTCCACCACCTGGGACTGGGATCACGTCTCGCCGGCCGAGCAGTGGAAGCACTCGCACAACGAGCTGCACCACACGTACACCAACGTGATCGGCAAGGACAACGACCTCGGCTACGGCATCATGCGCGTCGACGAGGACCAGAAGTGGCACCCGTTCCACCTCGGCCAGCCGCTGTGGAACTTCATCAACGCCTGCTTCTTCGAGTACGGCATCGCAGCGTACGACCTGGAGCTCGCCAAGAACCTGCACAAGCGCCGCCGCAAGAACCCGGAGTTCCGCGCGCGGGCCAAGGCCGTGGGCCGCAAGATCCGCAAGCAGGTGCTCAAGGACTACGTGATCCACCCGCTGCTGTCGGGCCCGTCATTCCTCACCACGCTCGCCGCCACGTTCACCGCGAACCTGGTCCGCAACATCTGGTCACACTCGGTGATCATGTGCGGGCACTTCCCCGAGGGCGTGCAGGTCTTCGAGCGCCGGTCGATCAAGGGCGAGACGCGCGGCCAGTGGTACCTGCGCCAGATGATGGGCTCGGCGAACATCAGCGGCAGCAAGGCCATGCACTTCATGACCGGCAACCTGTCCCACCAGATCGAGCACCACCTGTTCCCGGACCTGCCGAGCAACCGGTACGCCGAGGTCGCGGTGAAGGTGCGCGCACTGTTCGAAAAGTACGAGCTGGAGTACGTCACCGGGCCACTGCCCAAGCAGGTGTTCTCCGCGTGGCACAAGGTCTTCCGGCTCTCGCTGCCGAACAAGAAGCCCAAGGTCAAGACGCCGGACCGCGAGCAGGAGCTCGTCGCGGCCTGATTCCCGGTATTGGTTCAGATCTTTCAGCCGTACCGGCGGCTCCGCCGGGTTCGGTGAAATCCGTTGCGGGCGACATCAGACCGTACGACACGGGAGCCGGGGCAGCCCGGTGTCCGGCTGCGCTGCCTGGACGTGCGCCAGGTGTATTCGATTGCCCAGTCGGGTGCCGGTGGCCGCTGCCGTTCGCCTTGCTTGCGTTCGGTTTCCTGTCGTTTGAGGTCGGCGATGGCCTGGTCGATGCGGGCCAGCCACGTTGCGTGCCAGGCCCGCAATGTCCGCAGGCGGGGAAGGTCGGGAGGGAGAAGGTCCTGGGGGGAGGGGTTGAGTCATGGGGTGAGGTCCCGTCGTGTCGTGTCATGGTGGCGGGGTTCCACCAGTACCAGCCGCTACGGCGTTCCCCGGGCAGAGCGGGCCACAATGCCATCTGGTAGGCGCGCCGCCCGTCGGGAGTGTCGTAGTGGGCCATGGCCGCGGCTCGGTAGCGGCGGCCGCCGATCCAGAGGTTTATGGCGACGACCTCGTGCGGGGTGTAGCTCCGCACGGCGGCGGACGCCCCGGCAGGCGGGGCCCTCTCCGCGTCACGCCGGCTTTCGGGCGCCGTCATGAGGGACAGGCGGTACTCGTTCCAGCTCTCTGAGCTGCCAGGCAGCCGGCGTCCGCTGGGCAACCCGGACGCGGCCGACGAGGAATGACCGGCCCTGGTCCGCGCAGCCGGGTGCCCGCCGCTGCCCCGCCTGTGGGTGCGGCATCGCCATCACCATGACCCGCATGGCTCAGCACCAAAGGTGATCTTCACGGCCGACGCATAGCGTTACCGCCAGAGCCGCTATGCGGTTCTTTGGAGGCCAGTGTGCGAATCAAGCTGCCGAGGCATACCCAACTGCGAATACGGCCGGCCCGCCGGGTGGCGGTCATCGCGGCCAGCGGTCTGGCCATCGGCCACATTGTTCTCTCTTCAGGCCTTGCGGCCCAGGCCCGATCCCCCAGCCCCACGCCTTCGACCTTCGTCACGGCGGAACCCCCGGTGACGCATCTCGTGTCGCGGACGCCGAGCCACACCACGACGCCGCCTTCGCCGAGCCACACCACGACGCCGCGGCCGCAGACACACGCCACAACGCCGCCGTCGCCGAGCCACGGCACAACACCGCCGACGCAGAGCCACCGCACGACGTCGCCGGCGCCGGCTCACACCACGACACCGAGGCCGAGCCCGCCTGCCGTCTCACCGTCGCCGTCGCAGTCCAGCGCCCCATCGACCAGACCACCCGCGCAGCCAGTCCGCAGGTGCGCTGGGGGCGTTCAGATCATTTATGTCGGTGGGTACAACGACCCCAGCGGCGGGGACTGGGCTGCTGCCCCTCTCAGACCGCGTTTGAGGTCTCCCGTGCCGGTTGTGCGGGTCGCTCGTTGAGGGGTGTATGAGTGCTGCTGGGGAGGGTTATCCGTCGGATCTGACGGATGAACAGTGGTTGCTGGTCGAGGAGTTGTTGCCGCC
>NZ_JBHWUR010000047.1:0-52568 GCF_042737755.1 Streptomyces sp. NPDC059994 | reverse complement strand
GTCTGTGGCTGGGCGCGCCCCTCCTTGGCCCGGTGTTCGGCTGCGGGCCGTCTGTGGCTGGGCGCGCAGTTCCCCGCGCCCCTGAAGGAGCGGGAGCTTCGCTCCCTGCCCCCGCTCCTCAAACGCCGGAGGGGCTGGAGGTGCCTGGGCCCGTTCCTCGCCCTCCGGAGGGGCTGAAATGTGCCCGGGCCCCGTTCTGCCTGAAAGGGGCGCGGGGAACTGCGCGCCCAGCCACAGACGGCCCGCAGCCGAACACCGGGCCAAGGAGGGGCGCGCCCAGCCACAGACGGCCCGCAGCCGAACACCGGGCCAAAACGGGGCGCGCCCAGCCCCCACCGAACCCGCAGCCAGACCCCGGGCCAAGAAGGGGCGCGGGGAACTGCGCGCCCAGCCACAGACGGCCCGCAGCCAAACCCCGGGCCAAAACGGGGCGCGGCCAGCCCCACCGAACCCGCGACGACAGCTTTCCCCGAGACGGCTACGCCGCGCCCCTCCGGTCCACCCACCTCCACGCGAACTCCAACCCCGCCGCCCCCAACCCCGCGATCCCCACCGCAGCCCACGGCAACGTCGTCCCGACCAGCTTCAGCGCGAAGAACGTCTGGAGCCCCGGGACCGCCAGGACCAGGAGGAACGCCGCGCCCATCGACAGCACCAGGCAGATCCGCCACCACGTGTACGGGCGGGCGATGATCGCCAGGACCCACATCGAGACCAGGAACAACGTGAGGGTCGCCGCGCTGGTCTCCGCCTCCCGCGCGCCGTCCCCGACGTAGTAGTGCCGCGCCAGCAAGTACGTCGCGAACGTCGTCACCGCCGCGATCACCCCGCCGGGGATGGCGTACCGCATCACCCTCCGTACGAAGTGCGGCTGAGCCCGTTCCGTATTCGGCGCCAGGGCGAGGAAGAACGCCGGGATGCCGATCGTCAGCGTGGACAGCAGCGTCAAGTGGCGCGGCAGGAACAGGTATTCCACCTGGGTGCACACCACGAGCAGCGCCAGCAGCACCGAGTACACCGTCTTGACCAGGAACAGCGTCGCTACCCGGGTGATGTTGCCGATCACCCGGCGCCCCTCCGCCACCACGGACGGCAGCGTGGCGAAGCTGTTGTTGAGCAGCACGATCTGGGCCACCGCCCGCGTCGCCTCCGAGCCCGACCCCATCGAGACGCCGATGTCCGCGTCCTTCAGGGCCAGTACGTCGTTGACGCCGTCCCCCGTCATCGCCACCGTGTGCCCGCGCGACTGGAGCGCCGCCACCATGTCCCGCTTCTGCTGGGGGGTTACGCGCCCGAAGACGGCGTTGGAGTCCAGGACCGTCGCCATCTCCGCCCGGTCCGCCGGCAACTGCCGCGCGTCCACCGTGTTCTCCGCGCCCGGCAGGCCCAGCTTCCCCGCCACCGCGCCCACCGACACCGCGTTGTCTCCGGAGATGACCTTCGCGTGGACGCTCTGCTCCTCGAAGTAGCGCAGGGTTTCCCCCGCGTCGGGGCGCAGCCGCTGTTCCAGGACCACCAGCGCCGTCGCGCGCGCGTCCGCCGCGACCTGCGGATCGTCCAGCTCGCGGCGGGCCCGGGCAAGGAGCAGGACCCGTAGACCCTGCTCGTTCAGCCCGTCGATCTCCGCCAGCGCCGGGTCGCCGGGCCGCAGCAGTACGTCCGGCGCACCCAGCAGCCACGTCGAGTTCTCCCCGTCGCCCTCGCTGAACGCCGCGCCGCTGTACTTGCGCGCCGAGGAGAACGGCAGCGACTCCCTGCACCGCCACTCCTCGCTGTCCGGATACGCGTCGATGATCGCCTGCAGGGACGCGTTCGGGCGCGGGTCGGACTCACCCAGCGCGCCGAGGACCTTGCGTATGTACGCTTCCTCCGCGCCTCCCAGCGGCCGCAGTTCCGTGACGTCCATGCCGCCCTCGGTGAGCGTGCCCGTCTTGTCGAGGCACACCACGTCCACGCGCGCGAGGCCCTCGATCGCCGGGAGCTCCTGCACCAGGCACTGCTTGCGGCCGAGCCGGATCACCCCGATCGCGAAGGCCACCGAGGTGAGCAGCACAAGACCCTCGGGGATCATCGGGACGATGCCGCCCACGGTGTACGCCACGGACTGCTTGAAGTTGTCGTCCTTGACCACGAGCTGGCTGATCACGAGGCCTATGGAGGTCGGGATCATCAGCCACGTCACGTACTTGAGGATCATCGAGATGCCCGAGCGCAGTTCGGAGTGGACCAGCGTGAAGCGGCTGGCCTCCTCGGCGAGCTGCGCCGCGTACGCCTCGCGCCCGACCTTGGTCGCGGTGAACGCGCCGCCGCCCGCGACCACGAACGCCCCGGACATCATCCGGTCGCCGGGTTTCTTCAGGACGGGGTCGGCCTCACCGGTGAGCAGCGACTCGTCGACTTCGAGGCCGTCGGTCTCCACCACCTCGCCGTCGACCACCACCTTGTCGCCGGGGCCGAGTTCGACCAGGTCGCCGAGGACGATCTCGGAGGTGGAGATCTCGGCGGCGGCCCCGTCGCGCCGGACCGTCGGCTTGGCCTCGCCGATGACCGCGAGCCCGTCCAGGGTCTTCTTGGCGCGCAGCTCCTGGATGATGCCGATGCCCGTGTTGGCGATGATCACGAAGCCGAAGAGGCTGTCCTGGAGCGGCGCCACGAAGAGCATGATCAGCCAGAGGACGCCGATGATCGCGTTGAAGCGGGTGAAGACGTTGGCGCGGACGATCTCGGCGGTGGAGCGGCTGCTGCGGACCGGTACGTCGTTGACCTCGCCCCGGGCGACGCGTTCGGCGACTTCGGCGGTGGTCAGACCGGTGGCCCGGCCGGACGCCACGGGCGGCGGCACGGGGTGGACGGGGTCGAGTTCCGCCCCGGCGTCGATATTG
The DNA here is from genome assembly GCF_042737755.1 of Streptomyces sp. NPDC059994. NCBI lineage: Bacteria > Bacillati > Actinomycetota > Actinomycetes > Kitasatosporales > Streptomycetaceae > Streptomyces > Streptomyces sp. NPDC059994. The sequence goes on along the minus strand of NZ_JBHWUR010000047.1, from coordinate 49,686 downwards.
GCGCGCTGCGTCATGTTTTCGACGGTACGGGGGGAATTCCCGGTTCACCTGCCAGGAGCGTCGAACATCAGACCAGGGGAGGAGACGAATGGTCCTGTGGCGGTATGCGGGGAGGGAGCGACTCCTACCGGCTCTACCGGTTGTCCTGGCGGCTCCCGGCGTCCGTCTGCTCCGCCGCGTGCCGCTTGAGGGCCGCATCGCGCCCTCGTACGTACCAGATGCCGATCAGGCCGAGACCGCCGCCGGCCAGGCAGGTCCACACCCACCACAGGTGTCCGTGGTCGTCGAACCAGCCGTAGAACGGCAGCTGGACGAGGAAGAGGACGAACCAGAGGATCGTGCCGCCGGTGATGGTGGCGACGACGGGCCCTTCCAGGGGCTCCGGCGCCTCGTACTTGGGTGTCCACTTCGCCATGCGATCAGTGTAGGGGGGAGGGGTCCGGCGGCCGGTCGACCCTCTCGGCGCCCAGGCGCCCCTTGTGTCTACGCGCGGAGATAGCGATCTTTGCCTTATGTATTCATACTGAAACGGCTTACGGCTGACTCGTTTTGTTCGTTGAAACGTCCAAAGAAGTTCGGGTTGAGGCCGCTTTTCGCACTTCCTTGCCCCCCGCCCCGTCTCACGACTGAGGTTCCGCATGTCCCCCTCGGCCACCGCCAAGGTCGACGCCACGCCGTCAGCCCCGAAGCCGCCGGTCAACGCACTGGACCGCTACTTCAAGATCTCCGAGCGGGACTCCACCCTCGGCCGGGAGATCCGTGGCGGCTTCGCCACCTTCTTCGCGATGGCCTACATCATCGTGCTCAACCCGATCATCCTGGGCAGCGCGAAGGACATGTACGGGCACCAGCTCGACGCCGGCCAGCTGGTCACCGCCACCGTGCTGACCGCCGCCTTCACCACGCTCCTGATGGGCGTCATCGGCAACGTGCCGATCGCGCTGGCGGCCGGGCTCGGTGTGAACACCGTGGTCGCCCTCCAGCTGGCGCCCCGGATGAGCTGGCCGGACGCGATGGGCATGGTCGTCCTCGCGGGCTTCGTCGTGATGCTCCTGGTCGCCACCGGGCTGCGCGAGCGCGTGATGAACGCGGTGCCGCTGGGGCTGCGCAAGGGCATCGCGATCGGCATCGGCCTGTTCATCATGCTGATCGGCCTGGTCGACTCGGGCTTCGTCTCCCGCATCCCGGACGCCGCCCACACCACCGTCCCGCTCCAGCTCGGCGGCAACGGCCATCTGCTCGGCTGGCCGGTCCTGGTCTTCGTCCTCGGCGTACTGCTGACGCTGGCGCTGCTCGTACGCAAGGTGTCCGGCGCGATCCTCATCTCGATCGTCGTGATGACCGGTCTCGCGATGATCATCAACGCGGTGGCGACCGTCCCGTCCTGGGGCCTGACCACCCCGAAGTGGCCCGGCAACCCGGTCGCCGGCCCCGACTTCGGGCTTCTCGGCAAGGTCAGCCTGTTCGGCGGCTTCGACAAGGTCGGCGTCCTGACCGGCGTCCTGTTCGTCTTCACCGTGCTGCTGTCGTGCTTCTTCGACGCCATGGGCACGATCATGGGCATCAGCGACGAGGCCGAGCTGACCGACGCCGAGGGCAACATGCCCGGCATCAACCGGGTGCTGTTCGTGGACGGCATCGCGGTCGCGGCGGGTGGCGCCTCGTCCTCCTCGGCCACCACCTGCTTCGTGGAGTCCACGGCGGGCGTCGGCGAGGGCGCGCGCACCGGCTTCGCGAACGTGGTCACCGGCGGCCTGTTCACGGTCGCGCTGTTCCTGACCCCGATCGCCACCATGGTCCCGTCCCAGGCGGCCACCCCGGCGCTGCTCGCGGTGGGCTTCCTGATCCTGTCCGGCTCGATCCGGCAGATCGACTGGGACGACTGGACGATCGCGATCCCGGCGTTCGTGACGATGGTGATGATGCCGTTCACGTACTCCATCACCAACGGCATCGGCATGGGCTTCCTCACCTTCACGGTGCTGCGCCTGGTGGCCGGGCGCGGCCGTGAGGTGCCGGTGGCGATGTACATCGTGTCGGCGGTGTTCGGCTTCTACTACCTGATGCCGGCGCTGGGCCTCACATAGCCGGAGGGGGCGCTAAGCCGCCCCGTAGAACTTCTCCGTCTCGGCGGCAGCGGCCTGAAGCCGCTCGTCGAAGTCGTCGCGAATGAGCGTCCGGACCACATAGTCCTGGACGCTCATTCCGCGTTTGGCGGCATGCTGCCGGAGCCGTTCGAGCAGCTCACCGTCTATCCGCAGGCTGAGCACGCTGGTCCCCATGGGACGAGGGTCGCCGCAGGCCCCGCCCCGGCGCGTCACTTTTCCGATAGCTCTCACTCTTTCAGGTGATGTGTGTAGTGGTGTCTGGCGGCCGTTACGGTGCGCCGGTGGTACCCGGGCTGGTATTTAGCCAGAGTAATGAGTTATTCTAACGAACATGTCTGACCTGCCCCACGACAGCGACGCGGACGTCGCCGCCGTGAACTCCCTCCGCTCGGCGGTCATGCGCCTGAGCCGGCGCCTGAAGCACCAGCGCGTCGACGAGTCGCTGAGCCCCACCGAGATGTCGGTGCTCGGCACCCTCTTCCGCTGCGGCTCGGCCACCCCCGGTGAGCTGGCCCGCAAGGAGCACGTCCAGCCGCCGTCGATGACCCGCATCGTCGCGCTGCTGGAGGCGAAGGGCCTGGTCAGGCTGGAGCCGCATCCCGACGACCGCCGCCAGAAGGTGGTCAGCCAGACCGAAGAGGCCGAGGCGATGCTCGAAGAGAGCCGCCGCAAGCGCAACGTCTGGCTGGCTTCCCTCGCGGAAGGCCTGGACGAGGACGAGTGGGCGAAGCTGCGCGCCGCCGCACCCGTGCTGGAGAAGCTCGCACACCTGTGAACTGACCGCGCACGATAGGAGGCGAACCTTTTGAGTACGGGATCCGGAGCAGACTCCGCCCCCGCACCGAAATCCACCCACGACCCCGCTGCCCCCGGCAGCGGACGAGGGACGTTCTCCTCCCTCGCGATCCGCAACTACCGGCTGTTCTTCTCCGGTGCCATCGTCTCCAACATCGGTACGTGGATGGCGCGGATCACCCAGGACTGGCTGGTCCTCCAGATCACCGGCTCCTCGGTGGCGGTGGGCATCACCACCGCCATGCAGTTCCTGCCGATGCTGCTCTTCGGGCTGTACGGCGGCGTCATCGCCGACCGCTTCGCCAAGCGGAGCATCCTCTTCGTCACCCAGAGCGCGATGGGCCTCGGCGGCCTGTTCCTGGCGGCCATGACGCTCACCGGCCAGGTCCAGGTCTGGCACGTGTACCTGACCGCGTTCTTCACCGGCCTGGTCACGGTGGTCGACAACCCGACCCGGCAGTCCTTCGTCTCCGAGATGGTCGGCCCCGGCCAGGTCCGCAACGCGGTCAGCCTCAACTCGGCCAACTTCCAGTCGGCGCGCCTCGTCGGCCCGGCGGTCGCGGGCGGTGTGATGGCGGCGGTGGGCCCCGGCTGGGCGTTCCTCGCCAACGGCCTCTCCTTCCTGGCGCCGCTGGCGGGCCTTGCTCTGATGCGTACGGCCGACCTGCGGCCCACGAAGCTCGCCCCGCGCGGCAAGGGCCAGCTCCGCGAGGGCCTGGACTACGTCTCCAAGCGCCCGGAGCTGATCTGGCCGATCGTCCTGGTCGGATTCGTCGGCACCTTCGGCTTCAACTTCCCGATCTGGCTGAGCGCCTTCTCCCGCGACGTCTTCCACGGCGGCTCCGGGATGTACGGCCTGTTCAACAGCCTGATGGCGATCGGCTCCCTGGTCGGCGCACTGCTCGCGGCCCGCCGGGGCACCACCCGGCTGCGCCTGCTCGCGGGGGCGGCGGGCCTGTTCGCGGTCCTGGAGGTCGCGGCGGCGATGGCGCCCGGCATGGCGCTCTTCATCGGACTCCTGATCCCCATCGGCGTCCTCGGCCTCACGGTGAACGTCACCGCCAACGCCTCCGTCCAGATGGCCACCGACCCGGAGATGCGCGGCCGGGTGATGAGCCTGTTCATGATGGTCTTCACCGGCGGCACCCCGCTGGGCGGCCCGCTCTTCGGCTGGCTCACGGACGAGTACGGCGTACGGGTCAGCCTCGCCCTGGGCGGTGTGATCTGCGCGTTCGCGGCGGTCGGCGTCGGCCTGATGCTGGCGCGGGCGGCCAACCTGAAGCTCAAGGTCGACCTGCGGCGCGGCCGCCGGCACCTGGAGTTCGTACCGAGGCGGCAACTGGCCACGGCGGCGTGACGGGTCCGGACACGCAGAGTCTCATGGGGCGAGACTGATCCCATGAGACTCTTCGTGGCCGTGCTGCCCCCGCCTGCTCGGCTGGCCGAACTCGGTTCGGCGGTGGACGAGTTGCACGCCCTGCCCGGCGCGGACCGGCTGCGCTGGGCGGGCCGCGACGACTGGCACCTCACGCTCGCCTTCCTCGGGGAGGTGGAGGAGAGGCTGCTGCCGGAGCTCCACGAGCGCCTGGCCCGCGCCGCCCACCGCACCCCGCCCTTCGAGCTGCGGCTGCACGGGGGCGGCCGGTTCGGGGACAGGGTGCTGTGGGCGGGCGTCGCGGGCGCGATCGACGCGCTGCGGCTGCTGGCCGAGCGCTCGGACGCGGCGGCCCGCCGCGCGGGCGTGCCGATGGACGAGCACCGCCGCTACCACCCCCACCTCACGCTCGCCCGCAGCCGGACGGGCGTGGACCTGCACGCGTATGTGGAGTCCCTGGCGGGGTTCGAGGGGGCGGTGTGGGAGGTGGGGGAGGTGGTGCTGGTGCGCAGCCGGCTGCCCGTCGCCGGGGTGCCGGGGGAGACGCCTCGGTACGAGGTGGTGGGACGGTGGGCGTTGGGGGTCTGACCTGGCGTGGCTCAGCCGGGGCGGAAGGCGATGCGGACGGTGCCGTCGGCGGGGACGAGCATCACGGCGCCGCGGGTGGGGGTCCAGCCGTCGGGGATGAGGAACATCCGGTTCTCGGACTGGGCGAGCAGCCGCAGGTCGCGGTAGCGGTACTTGTACTTCTGCGCGGACCCGGACGGTGGCAGGGCGGTCTCCCGTACGGGCGCGGACCCGAAGTAGAGCCGCTCGGGGGTGTCGACGACGACGGCGGGCCTGAGCCACAGGTGGCGGGCCAGGTTCCGGGCGTCGTGCCGGCCGCTGCTCTGGGCGTAGGCCTGTACGGCCCAGAAGCAGCACAGCGAGATCAGCGCGGCGATGATGAAGAGCGCTTTCATCTCCCCGGGGAACGGGTGGCCGGTGGACTTGAGGTGGAGCACCCGCCCGTACACCACCAGTACCAGCCCCCCGCCGAGGAGCAGCGGGGTGTCGAGCGGTCCGGCGGGCCAGACCTGGAATCCGCCGAGCATCCCGAGGGCGAACAGCATGGTCCCGCACACGATGAGCACGAGCGAGCCCCGGCCCAGGTTGCGCAGGGCGCCCGTCCGCGAGGTGTCCACGGTGGAGATCCAGGAGTACCCGAGGGCGCCGACGAGCCCGACGGCGAGCGTCGCGCCCAGCGGCATGTAGAGGGGCCGCGCGCTGCGCAGCAGATAGTCCTGCGTGGAGAAGCCGAGGGTGGCGGGGTCGATGGCGAAGTACTCGTAGAACGAGTCGGTGTAGGCGAAGCCGAAGAAGAGGAGAAGGCCGGTGAGGAGGGTGGTGGGCGCGACGAACCCGGCGATCGTCTTGAGCCAGGCGCCCCACTGGGGCTTGGCGGAATCCTGCTCCTCCATCTGTTGCCTGCCTCTCCCGGCGTCAGGACTCGGCCGTGGGACTTTCGGAGGGTGAGGGGGTCTCGGAGGGAGTGTCGGAGGGGGTGTCGGAGGGGGTGTCGGACTGCTCGGGCGAGACGAAGGCAGGGTCGGCAATGGCCCCACTCAGCGGTTTGTCACCGCCTGACAGGCTGACGCACAGGATGTGCTCGGCGATGGGAGCGGGGGCCGGGTCCGGGGTGGGGAACGAGAAGTCGAGCGGGACGGCCTCGCCGGGAGGCAGCGAGACGGACTGGGCGGGCGATGCGGTGCTCCAGCGGCCCGGGCCGGGAGTGCAGTCCGAGAAGGTCGCGGTGCCGGTGTAGGCCTCGTCGGAGATGTTCGTCAGAGTCACCACGCCGCCCGGCCACTGCCCCTGGAAGCTGGGGGAGACCCGCCCGGCGGTGTCGAACCCGCCGCCCCCGCCCCCGTCGTGCGTCCTGCCGCCGGTCGAGTCTCCCGGGGGTTCCTCCGTCGGCTCCGCGGGCGGCTGCTCAGTGCTGTCCTCGGGCTGCGTGGTGTCGCTCTCCCGGCCCGGCGGTTCGTCGCCGCCGCCCGAGGAGCAGCCCGCGAGCAGCAGGCCCACCGCGAGGAGGGTGGCCGGAACGAGGCGGTGTCGTCGACGCCGTACGTGATCCACCTTCGGGACGGTAACACTCCGTCATCATTCGTGTACGGCTGGCGCGCCGGGGCGGCCGAACGGGGCCGGGCGGGGGTTCGTTACGCTCGTACGCGTGAACCCGAAGACCAGGAACCGGATCATGGCCGGCGTGCTCGTGCTGATGTTCGTCGTCGTGGTGGTGGCGGCGGCGCGGGGCTGAGGCGCCCTCGCCCATGGGGCTGCCAGGGGTGGAAGCCCCGGGCAGCCCACGTCCCGCCTACCAGGCGAACGCCTCCGGTGACGGCCCCGGCCCCGGGAAGATCTCGTCCAGGGACGTCAGCAGCTCCTCGTCCAGCTTCAGCTCGACCGCCCGCAGGGCCGAGGCGAGCTGGTCCGCCGTGCGCGGGCCGACGATCGGCCCCGTCACGCCCGGCCGGGTGAGCAGCCACGCCAGCCCCACCGCGCCCGGCTCCAGGCCGTGCTTGGCCAGCAGGTCCTCGTACGCCTGGACCCGCGCCCGTACCGCCGGGTCTCTCAGCGAATCCGCCGCCCGGCCGCCGGTCGAGCGCGAGCCCCCGCCCTCGCGCTCCTTGCGCAGGGCCCCGCCGAGCAGGCCCCCGTACAGCGGGGACCAGGGGATGATCCCCACCCCGTACTCCCGCGCGGCGGGAATCACCTCCATCTCGGCGCGGCGCTCGGCGAGGTTGTAGAGGCACTGCTCGCTGACCAGCCCCAACCGGCCGGTCCGCGCGGCCAGTTCATTCGCCTGGGCGATCTTGTAGCCGGGGAAGTTCGACGTGCCCACGTACAGCACCTTCCCCTCCCGCACCAGGACGTCCATGGCCTGCCAGATCTCCTCGAAGGGGGTCTGACGGTCGACGTGGTGGAACTGGTAGACGTCGATGTAGTCCGTGCCCAGCCGCTTGAGGCTGCCCTCGACCGCCCGCCGGATGTTGAGCGCGGAGAGCCGGTCGTGGTTCGGCCAGACGGGGGCGCCGTCGGCGGACATGTTCCCGTACACCTTGGTGGCCAGGACCGTCTTGTCGCGGCGTCCGCCGCCCCGCGCGAACCAGTTACCGATGATCTCCTCGGTACGGCCCTTCCCCGCACTCTGGCCGTAGACATTGGCGGTGTCGAAGAAGTTGACGCCCGCGTCGTGCGCGGCGTCCATGAGCGCGTGGCTGTCGGCCTCGTCCGTCTGGGGGCCGAAGTTCATGGTGCCGAGGACGAGGCGGCTGACCTTGAGACCTGTGCGTCCGAGCTGCGTGTACTCCATGAGGCACCAGCGAACGCCTTGAAGTGCGCTCCAGGCAAGCACCACGCGCCATGCCACTCCTACCAGGCGAACGCCTCCGGCGACGGGCCCGGTCCCGGGAAGATCTCGTCGAGCCCGGCCAGCACCTCCTCGCTCAGCTCCAGCTCCACCGCCCGCAGAGCCGATTCGAGCTGCTCGGCCGTGCGCGGACCGACGATCGGGCCGGTCACGCCGGGCCGGGTGAGCAGCCACGCCAACGCCGCTTCCCCAGGCTCCAGTTCGTGCTTGGCGAGCAGGTCCTCGTACGCCTGCACCTGCGCCCGCACCACCGGATCCGCGAGCCCGGCGGCGGACCGGCCGCCCTTGGTACGCGCCCCCTCGCCCTCGCGCTCCTTGCGCAGGGCCCCGCCGAGCAGGCCCTGGTGGAGCGGGGACCAGGGGATGATCCCGACGCCGTACTCCTGCGCGGCGGGGATGACCTCCATCTCGGCGCGGCGCTCGGCGAGGTTGTAGAGGCACTGCTCGCTGACCAGGCCCAACCGGCCGGTCCGCGCGGCCAGTTCATTGGCCTGGGCGATCTTGTAGCCGGGGAAGTTCGACGTGCCGACGTACAGCACCTTGCCCTGCTGTACGAGGACGTCCATGGCCTGCCAGATCTCCTCGAAGGGGGTCTGACGGTCGACGTGGTGGAACTGGTAGATGTCGATGTAGTCCGTGCCCAGCCGCTTGAGGCTGGCCTCGACCGACCGGCGGATGTTGAGCGCGGAGAGCCGGTCGTGGTTGGGCCAGGAGGTGACGTTCCAGGGGGTGCCGTCCTGGGTCATGTTCCCGTAGCCCTTGGTCGCCAGGACCGTCTTGTCGCGGCGCCCGCCGCCCCGCGCGAACCAGGACCCGACGATCTCCTCGGTGAGTCCCTTGTGTTCGGCGACGCCGTAGATGTTGGCGGTGTCGAAGAAGTTGATACCGGCGTCCTGTGCGGCGTCCATGAGCGCGTGGCTGTCGGCCTCGTCCGTCTGGGGGCCGAAGTTCATGGTGCCGAGGACGAGGCGGCTGACCTTGAGACCCGTGCGTCCGAGCTGCGTGTACTCCATGGGGCACCAGCGAACCTCTTGAAGTGCGCTCCAAGCAAGAGGGGTTGGTCGGCGGGGGCAGCGGGGTTCAGTCCCGGGGGAACTCGTCGGTGGTGAGGGTGAGTCCCACAGGGGTCTGGGTGAGATCGATGTCGTCGCCGAAACCGAGCGAAAGCGTGCAGTGGTATTCGTCGTCCTTCGGCAGGGTGTGCAGGTGCCACTTGCCGGTGTACGGGTCGACGATCAGGTAGGCCGGGACGCCGGCGGCGGCGAACGCGGCCTTCTTGGGGCCGTAGTCGTTCGAGGCCGTGGCCTTGGAAATCACCTCGGCGACGAATTCGACGTCCTCGTAGCGCCAGTGCCCCTTGCCGTCCAGCACCGCGCCGTCCTTCATCGCCACGACGTCGCAGGCGAAGCCGTTGAGATGGCCGGGGAAGTCGATGCGGACGTCGGACTTGAGCCGCTTCCTCGGATACTTGGTCCGCAACTGCTCGATGATGCCGAAGATGATCTCCCAGTGGGTGTCCCGCTGCGGCGTCATGAAGATGTGCCCCCCGACGATCTCGGTCTTGTACCCCTCGGGGATGGGCATCTCTTCGATCCACTCGAACATCTCGTCCAGAGTGGGCTCGTCGTCCCTCTCGGCCATCTCGATCCTGTCGGTTTCTGGGGGCACCTCCCACGCCCTTAAGGCAGTGGGGGAGGTCATCGCGGCGCTCCTCCCCGGCCGCCGCTCTGTAGCGGCCAGCCGCCTAGTACAACGATACGCACGGCGCCAAGGACACGGGCTGTCGAACCCAAGTGCGTACGCGGCTAGGACCCCGCGAACCAGCTCGACGCGTCGAGGCGGAACGCCTCCGGCGGGACGACCGTGCGCAGGGCCGCCTCCATGTCGCGTACGGGGGCGGCTCCCAGCGTACGGACCCAGTCGGCGCGCAGTTCGTCGAACACGGCCGCCGACCGGGTCAGCGCGTCGAGGCCGCGCGGGGTGATGCGGACGACCTTGCGGCGGGCGTCGGCGGGGTCGTCGGCGCGTTCGGCGTAGCCCAGGGCCTCCAGGCGGTCGACGGTCTTGCCCGCCGCCTGCTTGGAGACGCCGAGCCGCCGCCCGATCTCGCTCGCGGTCGCCCCGCCGGGCCCGATGGACTGGAGCGCGAAGCCGTGGGCGGGCCGCAGGTCCGGGTGGCCCTGGCGGGCCAGCTCGGCGTGGAGGCGGTCGATGAGGGAACGGAAGCCGCCGAGGAGGAGCAGGGGGAGCTCGTAGCCGGGGGTGGGCGCTCCCTCGCCTTCTCTGTTTTCTCCATTGCGAGAACCGACAACCTGGTTTACCTTCTTATCGTCAACCACGTTGTCCATCTTATGGGGAGCAGGACCGCAGTGACATTCGTCGAGCACACCCTGGAGTCCGCACCGGCCGAGTCGCGCCGCGCGATGGAGGGAACGGTCAAAAACCTGGGGCATCTCTCCCCGGCCGTGGCCCGGCTGGCCGCCTCGCCGCACACGCTGGAGGGCTTCCTCAGGATGAGCGCCCTCTTCGAGCGGACGACCCTGGAGCCGGTCGCCCGCGAGGTGGTGATCATGACGGTCGCCACCCGCAACGCGTGCGACCTGTGCGTGGACATGCACACGGCCAAGCTGCGCGGGCTCGGCGCGCCGGAGGAGCTGATGGCCGAGCTGCGGGAAGGGAAGCGGCTGACGGACGAACGCCTCGACGCGGTACGCGAGTTCACCCTCGCGGTGTACGCGACGGCGGGCGCGGTCCCCGACGACGCCCTGAACGCGTTCCTGTCCCACGGCCACACCCGCCAGAACGCCCTGGAGGTCGTCCTGGGCATCGGCACGTACACCGTGTCGACCTTCGCCAACCGCCTGACGGGTGCGTCGCACTGACGGTCCGCGTCAGCGCGCGTACGCCCCTCCCAGCCCCCACCCCTGATGCATCGCGTCAGCGAACGCCGCCGCCAGCTTGTGTTCGCCGGACGCCGAGGGGTGGGTGCCGTCGTACGTGTCCTGGTGGATGTCGTACGTGGGCGGGTGGGAGGCCAGGAGCAGCGGGGACGCCGGCTGGTCCAGGTCCGCCACCGCCTTCGCCAGGAGTTCGTTGAAGCGGGTCACCTCGGCCGCGAAGGGGGCGTCCGACTCGGCCCGGATGTTCGGGATGACCGGGAGCAGGGCCATGCGGACGGCCGGGTTCGCCGTGCGGGCCTGTGTCACGAAGGCGCGGACGTTGGCCGCCGTCTGGTCGCTGTCCGTGTAGAAGCCGAGGTCTATCAGGCCCAGGGAGACCAGGAGGACATCGGCGGCCGCCTCCGCCGCCGCGTCCCCGATCAGCGGGGCCATGTGCAGCCAGCCCTCGCCCCAGCCCGAGAGGTGGCGGCGGGCCTCGGCGGGGAAGTCCGGTGCCCCGTACTCGTACGACCGCGGCGCCCCCGCCTCCGTGTCGTACAGCCCGGTGCGCGGGCCCACGATCTCGAAGGGGCCGTCGAAGGACGTGCTGAGGTGCTGCCACATGCGGTAGCGCCAGGTGATGTCGCCGGCGCGTCCGATGGTCATGGAGTCGCCGACGAACATGAAACGCATGGGGCCATGATGGCCGATCACCTGGACGGCTTCGACGGGCTGCCACGTGACGATGGACACTTGGTCCCATGCGTTTCCCGATGCGTTCGCTTCTGTCCGCCGCCACGGCCGTCTCCACGGCCGCCGGGCTCGTCTTGCTGGGGGCCGCCGGACCGGCCGCCGCCGACGGTGGCGACGGCGACTTCACGATCAAGGACCCCCGGATCAAGGAGTCCAGCGGCCTCGCCGCCAGCCGGACCCACCCGGGGATCTACTGGACGCACAACGACAGCGACGACGGGCCGTACGTCTACGCCGTCGACTCGAAGACCGGCGAGACCGTCGCCACCATCACCCTGACCGGCGTCGGGAAGCCGCGCGACGTCGAGGCGATCTCGGTCGGCTCGGACGGGAACGTGTACGTCGGGGACATCGGCGACAACCTCGGCGGCACCTGGAAGAACGTCTGGATCTACAAGTTCCCCGAGCCCGCCCGGCTGAAGGACGCGACGGTCAAGGCGACGCAGTACGTGGTGAAGTACGCCGACGGGCCGCGCAACGCCGAGGCGATGATGGTCCACCCCAGGACCGGCCGCCTCTACATCGCGTCGAAGAAGGAGGGCGGCGGCGGGCTCTACGAGGGCCCGGAGCGGCTCTCCACGGGCGGGACGAACGTGTTCCGGCGGGTCGGCGACGTGCCCTGGGTCACCGACGGCGCCTTCTCCCCGGACGGCACGAAGCTGGCGCTGCGCGGGTACTTCTGGGCGGCCGAGTACGACTGGAAGGACGGGAAGCTCGGCGCTCGGCACGGGGTGGACGCGCCGCTGATGCGCCAGGCGGAGTCCGTCACGTACACGCCGGACGGGAAGGCGCTGCTCTTCGGGACCGAGGGGGCGCGGAGCGATGTGGTGCGGGTGCCGGTCGCGTCCGCCGGGAAGTCCCCTTCGGACAAGGGGAGTTCGCCGTCGGGCGGCGGCGCGAGCAGCGGCGGCTCCGGCTCGGGCGGCGACAACCGGAACCTCGTGTACGGGGTGATCGTGATCGTGGGCGCGGGCGCGGCCTGGGTGGGGCTGAAGCGGAAGTTCCGGCGGGGGTGAGCGGAGGAAGGGGCGGCCCGGCGAGGGCCGCCCCTTTCCGTCAGAGCTGCTTGATCAGAGCTGCTTGATCAGAGCTGCTCGATCACATAGTCGATGCAGGCCGTCAGGGCCTCGACGTCCGCCGGGTCGACCGCCGGGAACATCGCGACGCGCAGCTGGTTGCGGCCGAGCTTGCGGTACGGCTCGGTGTCGACGATCCCGTTGGCGCGCAGCACCTTGGCGACCGCCGCCGCGTCGATGTCGTCCGCGAAGTCGATCGTGCCGATGACCTGCGAGCGCTTCGCCGGGTCGGTGACGAACGGGGCCGCGTGCTTGGAGTCCTCGGCCCAGCCGTACAGCCGGGTCGACGAGTCCTTCGTACGGGCCGTCGACCAGGCGAGGCCGCCCTGGCCGTTGATCCACTTCAGCTGCTCGTTCAGAAGGAAGAGCGTGGCGAGCGCCGGGGTGTTGTACGTCTGGTTCTTCAGCGAGTTGTCGATCGCGGTCGGCAGGCTGAAGAACTCCGGGATGTGGCGGCCGGACGCGTGGATGCGCGCCGCGCGCTCCAGGGCGGCCGGGGAGAACGCCGCGATCCACAGCCCACCGTCGGAGGCGAAGGACTTCTGCGGGGCGAAGTAGTAGACGTCGCTCTCGGTGATGTCGACCGGCAGGCCGCCCGCGCCCGAGGTCGCGTCGACCAGGACGAGCGCGCCCTCGTCGGCGCCCGCGACCCGCTTGACGGGGGCCGCGACACCGGTGGAGGTCTCGTTGTGGGTGAAGGCGTAGACGTCGACGCCCGCCTCGGCGGCCGGCTCCGGGTGCGTGCCGGGCTCGGAGGCGATCACGCTGGGCTCGGCCAGCCACGGCGCGAGCTTCGCGGCCTTGGCGAACTTGGACGAGAACTCGCCGAAGTTCAGGTGCTGCGACTTGTTCTCGATCAGCCCGTGCGTCGCGATGTCCCAGAACGCGGTCGAGCCGCCGTTGCCCAGGATCACCTCGTACCCCTCGGGCAGCGAGAACAGGTCCCGTACGCCCTGGCGGACCTCGCCGACCAGGTTCTTGACCGGGGCCTGGCGGTGGGAGGTGCCGAGGAGCGAGGTGCCGGTGGCGGCCAGGGCGTCCAGCGCCTCCGTACGCACCTTGGAGGGGCCCGCGCCGAAACGGCCGTCGGCGGGCTTCATGTCAGCGGGAATCTGGATCTCAGCCACGAGCGCAGGGTATCGGCACGCCGGGGCGCGCGCGGCCGGGGTCCACCCCGCGAGACGCGCCGGAGGCGGGGCCTGCCGTGGTTCCGGCCTGCGGCGGGCAGGCTGTTTCCCATGGGCGACACGGGTGATGCGGGCGGCGTGGGGCGTACGGCGGCGGCTTCGGGCGCGTTGGAGCGGGAACTGCGGGAGGTCGTGCGCGGGGAGGTCGACTTCTCGGCGGGCGCGCGGGCGCTGGTGACGATGGACGCGTCCAACTACCGGCGGGTGCCGTACGGGGTGGTCGCGCCCCGGGACGCCGAGGACGTGGCGGCGGCGCTCGCCGTCTGCCGGGAGCACGGGGTGCCGGTGGTGCCGCGCGGCGGCGGGACCTCGGTCGCGGGCCAGGCCACCGGGACCGGGGTCGTCCTGGACTTCACCCGGCACCTGCGGGCCCTGCTTTCGGTGGACGTGGAGGCGCGGACGGCGGTGGTCCAGCCGGGCCTCGTCCTCGATGTGCTGCGGGAGGCGGTCCGGCCGTACGGGCTGACGTTCGGACCCGATCCGTCGACGCACAGCCGGTGCACGCTGGGCGGGATGATCGGCAACAACGCGTGCGGGTCGCACTCGGTGGCCTGGGGGACGACCGCCGACAACGTACGGGCGCTGACCGCCGTGAGCGGGAGCGGCGAACTGCTCCGCCTCGGCCAGGGCTGGACCGGCGCCCCGGCGGGCCTGCGCGGCTTCGTCGAACGCAACCTCGCCGCCCTGCGCACCGGCTACCCGCAGGACCTGCCGCGCCGGATCTCCGGGTACGCCATGGACGCGCTGCTGCCCGAGCGCGGGACGGATCCGGCGCGCGCGTTCTGCGGCAGCGAGGGGACGCTCGGCGTGCTCACCGAGGCGGTCGTACGGCTGGTGGAGACGCCCGGGGCGCGGGCGCTCGCCGTGCTCGGGTACCCGGACGAGAGCGCGGCGGCCGAGGCGGCGCCCGCCCTGCTGCCGTACGGGCCGCTCACCGTCGAGGGCATGGCCGCCGACCTGGTGCGCGGCCGTGCCGGGCTGCCGCGCGGCGGCGCCTGGCTCTTCGTCGAGACGGGCGGCTCGACCCCGGCCGAGGCGCTGGCCCGGGCCCGCGAGCTGGTGCGGGTGGCCGACCCGCTGGACGCGGCCGTGGTCACCGACCCGGCCGGGCAGCGGGCGCTGTGGCGCGTACGCGAGGACGCGGCGGGGACGGCGACGCGGATCTGGGGGTCCCCCCTGGACGGAGTCCTTGGGGGAGGGACGGAGGCGTGGCCCGGGTGGGAGGACTGCGCGGTGCCGCCCGCGCGGCTCGGCCCGTATCTGCGGGACTTCCGGGCCCTGTTGAGGGAGCACGGCCTGCGCGGCACCCCGTACGGGCACTTCGGCGACGGCTGTGTCCACGTCCGGATCGACTTCGACCTGCTGAGCGCGGCGGGCGTGGCGCGCTTTCGCCGGTTCTCCGAGGAGCTGGCGGATCTGGTGGCCGCATACGGGGGCTCGCTCTCCGGCGAGCACGGCGACGGGCAGGCGCGGGCCGAGCTGCTTCCGAAGATGTACGGGGACGAACTGGTCGGGCTGTTCGGGCAGTTCAAGGATGTGTGGGACCCGGCGGGGCTGCTGAACCCGGGGATTTTGGCCCGTCCCGCCCGGCTGGACGAGAACCTGCGGTTCGAGGTGCTGCCGAGGCGGCCGGTGGAGGTGGAGTTCGGCTATCCGCAGGACGGCGGGGACTTCTCGGCGGCGGTGCGGCGGTGTGTGGGGGTGGCCAAGTGCCGTACGCGGGACGCGGGTTCGGGCGGCGGCGTGATGTGCCCGTCCTTCCGGGCCACCGGTGAGGAGGCGCACTCGACGCGGGGCCGGGCGCGGCTGCTGCACGAGATGCTGGCGGGCGAGGTCGTCACCGGCGGCTGGCGCTCGCCGGAGGTGCGGGACGCGCTCGACCTCTGTCTGTCCTGCAAGGGCTGCCGCAGCGACTGCCCGGTCGGGGTGGACATGGCCACGTACAAGGCGGAGTTCCTGCACCACCACTACCGGGGGCGGCTGCGGCCCGCGTCCCACTACGCGATGGGCCGGCTGCCCCGCTGGCTGCGGCTGGCGGCGCCGTGGGCGCGGGGGCTGAACGCGCTGGCCCGGGTACGGCCGCTGGCGGCGCTCGCGAAGCGGCTGGCGGGGATCGCCCCGGAGCGGGCGCTGCCGGTGCTGGCGGGGGAGACGTTGCGGGGGTGGCTGCGGGGGCGCCTCGCCGACGGTGTTCCGGTCTCGGCCGTGCTGTGGCCGGACACCTTCACCGACCACCTCTCGCCGGAGGTCGGGCGCGCGGCGGTGCGGGTCCTGGAGGCGGCCGGGGTCGGGGTCGTGGCGCCCCGGGGCAGGGTCTGCTGCGGCCTCACCTACGTCTCGACCGGCCAGCTCACCCGCGCCCGCGCGGTCCTGCGCCGCACGCTGGACGAGATGGAGCCGCTGCTCGGCCGTGGTCTGCCGGTCGTCGTCCTGGAGCCGAGCTGCGCGGCGGCGCTGCGAACGGATCTGCCGGAGCTGCTGCCCGACGACCCGAGGGCGGCGCGGCTCGCGGCGTCGGTGCGTACGTTCGCGCAGGCGCTGGAGGAGTGCGCGCCGCACTGGACCCCGCCGTACGTGGGGCGGGCCGTCGTCGGGCAGACGCACTGCCACCAGCACGCGGTGCTCGGGGACGCGGCCGAGCGCAGGCTGCGGGAGCGGGCCGGGCTGACGGGCGCGCTGAGCGGCGGCTGCTGCGGTCTGGCCGGGAACTTCGGCTTCGAGCGGGGCCACTGGGAGGTGTCGGTGGCGTGCGCGGAGGACGAGCTGCTGCCGGCGGTACGGGCGGCGGAGCCCGGCGCGGAGGTCCTGGCGGACGGCTTCTCGTGCCGTACGCAACTGGAGCAGCTGGTGGGGCGCCGGGCGAGGCATCTGGCGCAGGTGCTGGCGGACGGGCTGGGCGGTGAGGGGTAGAGGGGTCGAGCAACGCTTACATTAGATGGAGGGTGTGATTCCGCTACCGGAAGGAAAAGGCTGGACCGGGCGGCACCGCTGGTGCAATATTTTAAACAATCAGCCCAACGAAGTGAACTATCCAGCGTGGCGACGAACCAGCCAGCAAGGGGAACCCGGTGACCACTCAGCACGCCGCAGAGCCGACCGCCAGTGCGGCGGCGACCGTCAGCACGCCGGAGGCGGCGGGCGGGCTCGGTGGCGCGCGCGGTCGCGGGGCAGCCCTCGCCCCCGTCGCGCTGGTGATCTCGGCGGGCATATCCGTGCAGTTCGGCTCGGCGGTGGCGGTGATGCTGATGCCGAGGGCGGGAGCGGCGGGAGTCGTGACCCTCCGCCTGGCGGCGGCCGCGCTGGTCCTGCTGGTCCTCTGCCGCCCGAAACTGCGCGGCTACCGGCGCGCCGACTGGGGCACGGTGGTCGCCTTCGGCGTCGCGATGGCGGGTATGAACGGCCTCTTCTACCAGGCCGTCGACCGCATCCCGCTGGGCACGGCGGTGACCCTGGAGGTACTCGGCCCGCTCGCCCTCTCCGTCCTGGCCTCCCGCCGCCTGGTCAACTTCGTCTGGGCCGGGCTGGCGCTCGCCGGTGTGGCGCTGCTAGGCAGCGGCGGGGGCGACGGGTTCGGGTCGCTGGACGCGGCCGGGGCGGCGTACGCGCTGGGGGCGGGGGCGTGCTGGGCGGTGTACATCCTCTTCAGCGCCCGTACGGGCCGCCGCTTCCCGCAGGCGGACGGCCTGGCGCTGGCAATGGCGGTAGCGGCGGTCCTGTCGCTCCCCCTCGGCGCCTTCCAATCGGGCTCGAAGCTGCTGGTCCCGTCGACGATCGGCCTGGGCGCGGCGGTCGCGATCCTCTCCTCCGTACTCCCGTACACCCTCGAACTCCTCGCCCTGCGCCGCCTCCCCGCCTCCACCTTCGCGGTCCTGATGAGCCTGGAACCGGCCATCGCGGCGACAGCGGGCTTCCTGGTCCTCCACCAGGCCCTGTCCGCCACGGACGCGATGGCGATCGCGCTGGTCATCGGGGCGAGCGTGGGGGCGGTGCGGTCGCGGGTGGGGCGGTAGCCCACGGAGGGCCGCAGTTCCAGACGGGCGGGGCGATGTGGGTCACGCCGGGACGTCCGTCGAACAGTTCGCGGGTTTTCGACCGTCCCCCGCCGAGGGCGGCCGCCAGCCGCTCGCACAGCAGCTCGGCCTCCGACGGCAGTAGCACCATCTCGGTGTCCGCCACGTGCCGCCCGTCCCGGGCCAGCCACATCGGGACACGGATGCTTCCGTCGCTGTCGCGGTAGGCGGGGCGACTCGGGATGGGGTCGATGCGCCAGCCTCGGGGGGTGGGTTGGGGAGTGGTGGTCTGCTTTTTGATGGGCATGGGGACATGGTTCGCTCGGGTCGGACCGTCGAGCCACGGTCTTGCATGAGCTTGCACCGCAATCACTCAAGAGAGTTGATCGCCTCCGCGATACGGGCCCGGGCGGCCGCGCCGTACACGGCGATCTTCGACAGTCCGGCGAACGCCTTCGCGTACACGGCGATCTCGCTCGGCGCGGACACCCGCACGGCAGCGGTCAGCAGCTCGACACTCACCCGGTGGTCGTCGAAGAGGTAGAAGGCCTCCAGCGGCCACACCCGCCGCTGCGCGGTGAACGGGATGATGCCGAGGCTGACGTTCGGCAGCGCCATGACCGCCAGCAGACAGCCGAGTTGTCCGGCCATCGTGTCGGCGGTGCCGATGCGGTAGCGCAGTACCGTCTCCTCCAGGAGCAGCGCGAACCGGTGGTCGCCCTCGTGAACGACGTGCGAGCGCTCGACGCGGGACGCCGCCGCCTCGGAGGAGTCGTCCGGCGTGTCCTGGAAGGCGGCGATGGTCGAGAGCAGCGCGGAGGCGTACGCCTCCGTCTGGAGCATCCCGGGGACGACGTTCGAGCAGTACACGCGGAACAGGCGGGTGCGTTCGTAGAGCGGGACGACTTCCTCCTGCGCCCGTCGCATTCCGTGCCGGTGGAGCTTCTTCCAGTGCACGTACATCTGATCGGCGTGACGGTTCGCCGCCACGAGATCCGCGGCCTGCTCATCGGCCCCGCAGGCCGCGCACCACGCCCGGATGTCGGCGTCGGACGGGGGCGTACGGGCGTGCTCGATGCGCGAGGACTTCGCCGGGCTCCAGCCGCACCGGACGGCCAGCTCATGCCCGGTCAGCTCGGCCTCGACACGGAGGTCCCGCAGCCGCGCAGCGATCACTTCGCGGGCGGCCTGGGCTCCGGACGAGGGGGAGGCGGACATGAGCGGACCCCCGGATCAGACCATGTACTTCTCGTGCGGGACCGCCCGTTCCCACACCGCCTCAAAGGCCGTGGAGACCAAGCGGACGACCTCCGGCTCGGTTCGGACCTCCCACTTCGGATCGGCCCATTCGCCGTCGCCGGTGAAGTGGTTGAAGAGGACCGTCGTCCGGTCGAAGAGCCAGAGGTCGTTCCCCGGCAGGGCCAGGTCCGAGGCCAGGCGGCGGGGCAGCCAGCGGACCTGTTCGCCGGCGTGGACGTTGACCTCGGTGATGGCGTGCTCGTACCTGATGTAGTCCGTCACCGGCTCCGAGACGATGCGCGCACGGCGCATGGCGACGCCCCGCCCGACAGTCCGGCGCACCAGGTCGACCCATCGCGCCCAGCGCTCCGACGCCGGGTCCGTGTCGCACACGCCCGTCCGCGCCCAGGACGCGAAGTCCTCGGACTCGTTGCCGACGCCGTACACGTCCCGCATTTCGAGGTGGACGGCCTGGAACTCGGCCGTCTCCACCAGCTCAAAGAAGCCCGGTCCGCTCTGCGACATCGCACGCCTCCTTCAGTATCGGCACCATGCGGAACGGCATGCGGACCACCGACTCGTGCGGCGGGATGCCGACCGCGTGCCCGGGCACCTCGAACGCCGCGCACTCCGCTTTGAGCTCCGCGCCCGGCTTGAAGCCCTGGAACACGAGCTCCCGTTGGTTCTCATCCACCCAAATGGTGGGGAGCCCTCCTGCCCAGTCTCCGGATCGATCCCGATGAACCGCAGCGCCATATCAGCCTCCAGAGCCGACGAGGGGTTGCACCGACTTGCACCAACGACCATCCCGCCGCCCAGGCAACCCCGTCAAGGGCGCACTCCACCAACCGAGTTCACCCCTCCCGCGCCCCCGCGCAACCCCTGGCAAAAGATAATGCAAGCACGCTTGCTTGTTTTACGGGCCGCTGCCATGCTCCGGGGCACACCGCCGTATCCCCAGCCGAAGGGAAGCGCCCCGTGTCCGATCAGACCGCCGTGCTCGACGATCTGCGCGCCGAGGGGGAGGAACTCGACCGGCTCGTCGGCGCGTTGGGGGCAAGCGACTGGCGGCGAGCGACCGCCGCCGCAGGGTGGACCGTCGCCCATCAGATCGCGCATCTGGCCTGGACCGACGGGGCCGCGCTGCTCGCCGTCACCGACGCGGACGCGTTCGCGGTGGAGGTCGAGAAGGCCGTCGCCTCGCCCGGCACCTTCGTCGACGAGGGCGCCGAGGCCGGCGCCCGTCTCGCCCCCGACGAGCTCCTCGGCCGCTGGCGGCACGGGCGGGAGCGGCTGCGCGAGGCCCTGGAGGCGGCGCCCGCCGGGGCCCGCTTCCCCTGGTACGGGCCGCCCATGTCCACCGCCTCCATGGCGACCGGCCGCCTGATGGAGACCTGGGCGCACGGCCAGGACGTATGGGACGCGCTCGGCCGCACCCGCGAGCCCACCGACCGGCTGCGCCACGTCGCCCGGATCGGAGTGCGGGCCCGGGACTTCGCCTTCGCCGTACGGGGGCTGCCGGCGCCCGCCGAGGAGTTCCGGGTCGAGCTGAACGGGCCGAGCGGCCTCTGGACGTACGGGCCGCCCGACGCCGCCCAGCGCGTCACCGGGCCCGCCCTCGACTTCTGCCTCCTCGTCACCCAGCGCATCCACCGCTCCGACACGGCCGTACGCGCCGAGGGCCCCGACGCCGACCGCTGGCTCGACATCGCCCAGGCCTTCGCGGGCCCGGCCGGTCCCGGGCGCGCGCCCAAGGGGGCCTGATGTCCGACCCCAGCCCCCGGTCCCTGCCCCGGCCCCTGCGCATCGGCAACGCCTCCGGGTTCTACGGCGACCGCTTCGACGCCATGCGCGAGATGCTCACCGGCGGGCCGCTCGACGTGCTCACCGGGGACTACCTCGCCGAGCTCACCATGCTCATCCTCGGCCGCGACCGGCTCAAGGACGCCCGCCTCGGCTATGCCAGGACGTTCCTGCGGCAGCTGGAGGAGTGCCTCGGGCTCGCCCACGAACGCGGGGTGCGGATCGTCGCCAACGCGGGCGGGTTGAACCCGGCTGGACTTGCCGAGCGAATAAGGGAGTTGGTCACCCGGCTCGGCCTCCCCACCCGCGTCGCCCACGTCGAAGGCGACTCCCTTCCCCCGCCCCCCGGCGGCCTCACCGCCCACGCCTACCTCGGCGGCACCGGCATCACCGCCTGCCTCGCCGCCGGGGCCGATGTCGTCGTCACCGGCCGGGTGACGGACGCCGCCCTTGTCACCGGCCCGGCCGCCTGGTGGCACGGGTGGGGGCCCGAGGAGTACGACGCCCTCGCCGGAGCCGTCGTCGCCGGGCACGTCCTGGAGTGCGGGACCCAGGCCACCGGTGGCAACTACGCCTTCTTCCGGGACCACGACATCCGCCGCCCCGGCTTCCCCCTCGCCGAGATCCACTCCGACGGCACCAGCGTCATCACCAAGCACCCCGGAACCGGCGGCGCCGTCGACCCCGGCACCGTCACCGCGCAGCTCCTGTACGAGACCGGGGGCGCCCGGTACGCCGGGCCCGACGTCACCGCCCGGCTCGACACCGTACGGCTGGCGGCGGACGGGCCCGACCGGGTGCGGATCACGGGCGTACGCGGCGAGGAGCCGCCGCCCACCCTCAAGGTCGGCCTGTGCCGCATCGGCGGCTGGCGCAACGAGGTCGTCTTCGTCCTCACCGGCCTCGACATCGAGGCCAAGGCCGAGATCGTGAGAGAACAGATCGAGGGCGCTTTCCAACGCGCCAAGTCCCGGCCTGCCTGCATCCGTTGGGAGCTCTCCCGTACCGACCGCCCCGACGCCCCGACCGAGGAGACCGCCGGCGCCCTCCTCCGTCTCGTCGTCCGCGACCCCGACCCGGACGCCGTCGGCCGTACCGTCAGCGGCGCCGCGATCGAGCTGGCCCTCGGCAGCTACCCGGGGTTCCATGTGACGGCTCCGCCCGGAAAGGGCACTCCCTATGGGGTGTTCGAGGCGGAGTACGTCGCGGCGGGCGAGGTCGCGCACTTCGCGGTGCTGCCCGATGGCGTACGGGAGGCGATGCCCCATCCTGTACGCACTCGGGTCCTTGAGGATGTCGTAGAACCGGCGCCGCCCTCGCCGCTGCCCGGCGGGCCCACCCGGCGCGCGCCCCTCGGGCTCGTCGCGGGGGCCCGCAGCGGGGACAAGGGCGGGGACGCGAACGTCGGGGTGTGGGTGACGTCCGACGACGCCTGGCGGTGGATCGTCCACGCGCTGACGGTCGACCGGTTCCAGGAGCTGATACCGGAGAGTCGGCAGCTGAGAGTCGTGCGCCATCAGCTCCCCGCCCTCCGCGCCCTCAACTTCACCGTCCACGGCCTCCTCGGCGAGGGAGTCGCCTCGCAGGCCCGCTTCGACCCCCAGGCCAAGGCGCTCGGCGAATGGCTGCGCTCGCGCCACCTGGACATCCCGGAGGTTCTGCTGTGAAGCCGGAGTGTGTGCCCGGAGTGTGGGCTGTGATCCCGAACGCCGGGATCCCGTGCGCCGGGATCCCGTGCGCCGTGATCCCGGAGGCCCTGTCGTGACCGTGCTGCCCACCGCCCTCGACACCGGCGGGGCCGAGTACTCCGCCCACCGCGACGCCATGCTCGCCAAGCTGGCCGAGCTGGACGCCGAGCACGCCAAGGCGCTCGCGGGAGGCGGCCCCAAGTACACCGAACGCCACCGCAGGCGCGGCAAGTTGCTCGCCCGCGAGCGCGTCGAGCTGCTCGTCGACCCGGACACCCCGTTCCTGGAGCTGTCGCCGCTCGCCGCCTGGGGGAGCGACTATCCGGTCGGCGCCTCGATGGTCACCGGGATCGGCGTCGTCGAGGGCGTCGAGTGCCTGATCACCGCCAACGACCCGACCGTACGCGGCGGAGCCTCCAATCCGTGGACGCTGAAGAAGGCGCTGCGTGCCAACGAGATCGCGTACGCCAACCGGCTGCCCTGCATCAGCCTCGTCGAGTCCGGCGGCGCCGATCTGCCCTCCCAGAAGGAGATCTTCATCCCGGGCGGGGCCCTGTTCCGCGACATCACCCGGCTCTCCGCCGCCGGGATCCCCACCATCGCGGTGGTGTTCGGCAACTCGACCGCAGGCGGCGCGTATGTGCCGGGGATGTCCGACCACACCGTCATGATCAAGGAGCGGTCGAAGGTCTTCCTCGGCGGGCCGCCGCTGGTGAGGATGGCCACCGGCGAGGAGAGCGACGACGAGTCGCTGGGCGGCGCCGAGATGCACGCCCGCACCTCCGGCCTCGCCGACCACTACGCCGTGGACGAGCAGGACGCCCTGCGCCAGGCCCGGCGCATCGTCGCCCGCCTCAACCACCGCAAGGCGCAACCGGATCCGTCCGTCGCGTACGAGCCGCCCAAGTACGACGAGGACGAACTGCTCGGGATCGTGCCGGGGGACCTCAAGACGCCCTTCGATCCGCGCGAGGTGATCGCCCGGATCGTCGACGGCTCCGACTTCGACGAGTTCAAGCCGCTCTACGGGCCGAGCCTGGTCACCGGCTGGGCGCGGCTGCACGGCTACCCGGTCGGTGTCCTCGCCAACGCCCAGGGCGTGCTGTTCAGTGCGGAGTCGCAGAAGGCCGCCCAGTTCATCCAGCTCGCCAACCAGCGCGACATCCCGCTCCTCTTCCTCCACAACACCACCGGATACATGGTCGGCAAGGAGTACGAGCAGGGCGGCATCATCAAGCACGGCGCGATGATGATCAACGCGGTCAGCAATTCGAAGGTGCCGCATCTGTCGGTGCTCATGGGCGCCTCGTACGGCGCCGGGCACTACGGGATGTGCGGGCGCGCCTACGACCCCCGGTTCCTCTTCGCCTGGCCCAGCGCCAAGTCCGCCGTGATGGGGCCGCAGCAGCTCGCCGGGGTCCTCTCGATCGTCGCCCGCGCCTCGGCGCTGGCCAAGGGGCAGCCGTACGACGAGGAGGCGGACGCCGGGCTGCGCGCCATGGTCGAGCAGCAGATCGAGGCCGAGTCCCTGCCGGCGTTCCTGTCCGGGCGCCTGTACGACGACGGGGTCATCGACCCCCGCGACACCCGCACGGTCCTCGGCATCTGTCTGTCCGCCGTCCACACGGCCCCGGTCGAAGGCGCGCGCGGCGGCTTCGGCATCTTCAGGATGTGAGGCGCTGATGATCCAGTCCGTTCTTGTCGCCAACCGGGGCGAGATAGCCTGCCGGGTCTTCCGCACCTGCCGTGACCTGGGCATTTCCACGGTCGCCGTGTACTCCGACCCGGACGCGTCGCTGCCGCACGTACGCGAGGCCGACGCGGCCGTGCGGCTGCCGGGGGCCACGCCCGCCGAGACGTATCTGCGCGGCGACCTCGTCGTGAAGGCGGCGCTCGCGGCGGGCGCGGACGCCGTGCACCCCGGGTACGGGTTCCTCTCCGAGAGCGCCGGCTTCGCGCAGGCGGTCGTCGACGCCGGGCTGACGTGGATCGGCCCGCCGCCCGCCGCCATCGAGGCGATGGCCTCCAAGACCCGCGCCAAGCAGCTGATGGCGGCGGCCGGGGTGCCGCTGCTCGCCCCCGTCGACCCGGCGAAGGCCACCGGGGCCGATCTGCCGCTGCTCCTGAAGGCGGCGGCGGGCGGGGGAGGCCGGGGAATGCGCGTCGTACGGGAACTCGGCGATCTGGAAGGTGAGTTGGAGGCCGCGTCCGCCGAGGCGCGGTCCGCGTTCGGGGACGGTGAGGTGTTCGCCGAGCCGTATGTGGAGCGCGGGCGCCACGTCGAGGTGCAGATCATGGCGGACGCGCACGGCACGGTGTGGGCGCTCGGCACCCGTGACTGCTCGCTCCAGCGCCGCCACCAGAAGGTCATCGAGGAGGCCCCGGCGCCCGGCCTGCCCGAGGCCCTGCGCACCAAGCTCCGCACCGCCGCCGTGGCCGCCGCCCGTGCCGTCTCCTACCGGGGCGCGGGAACGGTCGAGTTCCTGGTCGACCCCTGCGGACGGGCGTACTTCCTGGAGATGAACACCCGCCTCCAGGTCGAACACCCCGTCACCGAGGCCGTGTTCGGGGTCGACCTGGTCGCGCTGCAACTCCAGGTCGCCGAGGGCGCCGCCCTGCCCACCGAGCCACCCGAGCCGAACGGGCACGCCGTCGAGGCGCGGCTGTACGCCGAGGACCCGGCGGGCGGCTGGACCCCGCAGACCGGCGTCCTGCACCGGCTCGAAGTCCCCGGCGTCCGCCTCGACCGGGGCTACGGCGACGGCGACGCCATCGGCGTCCACTACGACGCCATGCTCGCCAAGGCCGTTGTCCACGCGCCGACCCGCGCCGCCGCAGTCCGCACCCTCGCCCGCGCGCTCGAACTCGCCCGTATCCACGGGCCGAAGACCAACCGCGACCTGCTCGTACGCTCCCTGCGCCACCCGGACTTCACCACCGGCCGCGTCGACACCGGCTTCTACGACCGGCACCTGGCCGCTCTGACCGAGCCGCGCGCGGGGGAGGCGCACGCGGCCCTCGCCGCCGCCCTGGCGGACGCGGCGGGCCGCGCCTCCCGCTTCGGCGGAGGCTGGCGCAACCTGCCGTCCCAGCCGCAGACCAAGCGGTACGGGGACCACGAGATCCGCTACCGCCTCACCCGCCACGGCCTCACCGCCGAGGGCTTCCCGGACGTACGCCTGGAAACCGCCCAGCCCGGCCGCGTGCGCTTCGAAGTGGACGGAGTCTCCCGGGACTTCCTGGTCGCGCGGTACGGCGACCGGGTGTACGTCGACACCGCCACCGGCTCGCACGCCCTCACCGCACACCCCCGCTTCACCGACCCCAGCGAACTCGTCGCCCCCGGATCGCTGCTCGCCCCCATGCCGGGCGTGGTCGTCCGGGTCGCGGACGGGCTCGCCGAAGGGGCCCGGGTCGTCGCGGGGCAGCCACTGATCTGGCTGGAGGCGATGAAGATGACCCACCCCATCACCGCCCCCGCCGCCGGCACGCTCACCGCGCTCCACGCCGCCCCCGGCCGCCAGGTCGAGGTCGGCGCCCTGCTCGCCGTCGTCCAGGACGCACCCGAAGCACAGGAGGACCAGCCGTCATGACCGGAGCACGCAGCAGCGCCATCGAGAGCCAGGAACTCAAGGACCTGCGAGCCGCCGTGGCGGCCCTGGGGCAGCGGCACGGCCGGGGCCACGACCGCGAGGTGCTGTGGGCCGACGCAGCCAAGCTCGGCTACCTCGGCGTGAACCTGCCGGAGGAGTACGGCGGCGGGGGCGGCGGCATGGCCGAACTGTCCATTGTCCTTGAGGAGTTGGGGGCGGCGGGCTGTCCGCTGCTCATGATGGTGGTCTCGCCCGCGATCTGCGGCACGGTCATCGCCCGCTTCGGCACCGAGGAGCAGAAGCGCACCTGGCTGCCGGGGCTCGCGGACGGCTCGCGGACCATGGCGTTCGGCATCACCGAGCCCGACGCGGGCTCCAACTCGCACCGCATCACCACCACCGCCCGCCGCGACCAGGAGACCGGTGGCTGGATCGTCAGCGGCCGCAAGGTCTTCATCTCCGGCGTCGACATCGCGGACGCCACCCTCATCGTCGGCCGTACCGAAGACGCCCGGACAGGCAGTCTCAAGCCCTGCCTGTTCATCGTCCCCCGCGACACCCCCGGCTTCCAGCGCTCCCGGATCGACATGGAGCTCCAGGCCCAGGAGAAGCAGTTCGAGCTGACCCTCGACGAGGTGCGGCTGCCCCCCGAGTCGCTCGTCGGTGGGGGCCCCTCCCACGCTTTCGGCAGTGGGGGAGAGGACGCCGGGCTGCTCCAGCTCTTCGCCGGACTCAACCCCGAACGGATCATGACAGCCGCCTTCGCGATCGGCATGGGCCGCTACGCGCTGGCGCGGGCGCTCACGTACGCGCGCGAACGTCAGGTGTGGAAGCAGCCCATCGGCGCCCACCAGGCCATCGCCCACCCGCTCGCCCAGGCCCACATCGAGCTGGAGCTGGCCCGGCTGATGATGCAGAAGGCGGCCGCGCTCTACGACGCGGGCGACGACACGGGCGCGGGCGAGGCCGCCAACATGGCCAAGTACGCGGCGGCCGAAGCCTGCGTCAGGGCCGTCGACCAGGCCGTGCACACCCTCGGCGGCAACGGCCTCACCCGCGAGTACGGGCTCGCGGCGCTGATCACGGCGGCGCGCGTGGCCCGGATAGCGCCGGTCAGCCGCGAGATGATCCTCAACTATGTCTCGCATCAGACGCTGGGGCTTCCCAAGTCGTACTAGCCGTACTAGGACGTGCCCCCATGGTCTTCCACAGCGAGTACGCGGCCGTCCCGGTCGTCGACGAACCCATCCACCAGGCGGTCCTCGGGCACGCGGCGCCCCGGTACGGCGCCGCCACCGCCCTCATCGACGGCACGGACCCGACGGGCGCCACCTCCGTCTCGTACGCCCTGCTCGACGTGCAGCACCGCCGGGTCGCCGCCGCGCTCGCCGAGGCCGGGCTGCGCAAGGGCGACGTCCTCGCCCTGCACAGCCCCAACTCGGTGCTCTTCCCCGCCGTGTTCTACGGGGCGACGCGCGCCGGGGCCTCGGTGACCACGGTCCATCCGCTGGCCACGGCCGAGGAGTTCGCCAGACAGATCGCCGATTCCTCGGCGCGCTGGATCGTCACGATCGCGCCACTTCTGGGGACGGCCCGCCGCGCGGCCGAACTCAGCGGCTGCATCGCGGAGATATTCGTCTGCGACCGGGCGGACGGCCACCGCTCGGTCCTCGACATGTTCACCTCCGACGCCCCCGAACCCACCGTGGAGATCGACCCCGGCGAGGACATCGCCGCGCTCCCGTACTCCTCGGGCACCACCGGCGTACCCAAGGGCGTGATGCTCACCCACCGCTCGATCGCCACCAACCTCGCCCAGCTCCACCCGCTCGTCCCCATGAGCCCCGGCGACCGCATCCTCGCCGTCCTGCCCTTCTTCCACATCTACGGCCTCACCGCGCTGCTCAACGCCCCGCTGCGGCACGGCGCCACCGTCGTGGTGCTGCCGCGCTTCGAGCTCGACCAGTTCCTCGCCACCATCGAGCGCCACCGCATCACCGGCCTGTACGTGGCCCCGCCGATCGTGCTCGCCCTCGCCAAGCACCCGGCGGTCGCCCGGTATGACCTCTCCTCCCTGGAGTACATCGTCAGCGCCGCCGCCCCTCTGGACGCCCAGCTCGCGGCGGCCTGCTCGGCCCGGCTCGAACTCCCACCGGTGCGCCAGGCGTACGGGATGACCGAACTCTCGCCCGGCACCCACGCGGTCCCCCTGGCGGCCGCGAACCCGCCTCCCGGCACCGTCGGCAAACTCCTGCCCGGCACCGAGATGCGCCTTCTCTCCCTCGACGAGCCGGGCCGCGACGTCGCCCCCGGCGAGACCGGCGAGATCGCCATCCGGGGCCCGCAGGTCATGAAGGGCTACCTCGGCCGCCCCGAGGCCACCGCCGAGATGATCGACGCCGACGGCTGGGTGCACACCGGCGACATCGGCCACGCCGACGCCGACGGCTGGCTCTTCGTCGTCGACCGGGTCAAGGAACTCATCAAGTACAAGGGCTTCCAGGTCGCCCCCGCCGAACTGGAGGCGCTGCTGCTCACCCACGACGCCATCGCGGACGCGGCGGTCGTCGGCGTGTACGACGAGGACGGCACCGAACTGCCGTGCGCCCACGTCGTACGGGCGCCGGGCAGCCAGGACCTCACCGCCGAGGACGTCATGGAGTACGTCGCCGGGCGCGTCGCCCCGTACAAGAAGATCCGCCGCGTGGAGTTCATCGGCACGGTGCCGCGCGCGGCGACCGGAAAGATCCTCCGCCGCGAACTCAGGGAACGCCGGGACGTCCGGGAGAGCGAGAAGGGCACCGCATGACCGTCGTACACCGGTCGCAGGACCGGGGCATCACCACACTGACCCTGGACTCGCCAGCCAACCGCAACGCCCTGTCGGCCGCCCTCGTCGGCGAGCTCGGCGCGGCGCTGGCCGACTGCGCCGACGACCCGGGCGTACGGGCCGTCCTGCTCACCCACACCGGGTCCACGTTCTGTGCGGGCGCCGACCTCAAGTCACCCCCGGACCCTGCCGCCTTCGTGACCCTGATGCGAGGCGTCGTCGAGCTGCCCAAGCCGGTCGTGGCACGGGTCACCGGACACGTACGGGCCGGCGGGCTCGGGCTGCTCGGCGCCTGCGACATCGCGGTGGCCGGACCGGACTCCACGTACGCCTTCACCGAATCCCTGCTCGGGCTCGCCCCCGCCGTGATCTCCATGCCCCTGCTGCCCCGCATGGACCCGCGCGCCGCCGGTCGCTACTACCTCACCGGGGAACGGTTCGGGGCCGCCGAGGCGGTACGCGCCGGACTGCTCACCGAGGCGGCCGACGACGTGGACGAGGCCCTCGCCCCGGTCCTCGACGGGCTGCGCCGGGCCTCCCCACAGGGCCTGGCCGCATCGAAGGCACTGGTCACGGCTACCGTGGTGGAGACCTTCGACCGCTGGACACAAGACCTGAGCGCGCGTTCGGCGGCCCTGTTCGCCTCCGCCGAGGCGAAGGAGGGCGTGACGGCGTTCCTGGAACGACGGGAGCCTCCATGGGCGCTGTGACCTCGGCGGCTGCCTCCACGAAGGGCCCCAACCCACCGAAACAGGACCGCAGCCGCGTCACCCGGCAGCGCCTCCTTGAGGCCGCGGTGGCCTGCCTCGCCGAACACGGCTGGGCGGGCTCCACGGTCTCCGTCGTCGCCGAGCGGGCCGGCGTCTCGCGGGGCGCGGCCCAGCACCACTTCCCCACCCGGGAGGACCTGTTCACGGCGGCCGTCGAATACGTGGCCGAGGAGCGCTCCACGGCCCTGCGGGCGCTGGGTCCCACCGACCGCCACACCGTGGTGGCCAGCCTCGTCGACCTCTACACGGGCCCGCTGTTCCGGGCCGCCCTGCACCTGTGGGTGGCCGCCGCCAACGAGCCCCAACTGCACGCGCGGGTACGGGAGCTGGAAGCCAGGGTGGGCCGGGAGTCGCACCGCATCGCGGTGGCCCTGCTCGGCGCCGACGAGTCGGTGCCCGGCGTACGCGAAACGGTCCAGGGCCTCCTCGACATGGCCCGTGGCCTCGGCCTCGCCAACCTCCTGACGGACGACGGGGCGCGCAGGCGCCGGGTGGTGGCGCAGTGGGCGGAGCTGGTGGACGGGGCGCTGGGCCGGGCATGAGAACGGGGGCCGGGCGCGTGCGCCCGGCCCCCGTACCCGTCCTCGACGATTACGCGTTGTTCTCCGCGTCCTCGCACGCCTTGGCCTTCTGGCGCAGCGCCTCGGCCTGCTTGTGCGCGTTCGCGGCGGCGGTGCGCTCGCCCAGGTGCCTGAGCTCCTCGGCCTTCCGGTCGAGCTGGGCGGCCTGCTGGCGCAGTTGGGCCGGCGCGCAGGTGATGACACCGGCCTGCGCGGCGGGCGCGACGGTCACGGCCAGGCCACCGGCGAGCAGCGTGGCGGACAGAAGAGCGGTCACGGTACGACGCATGGGTGGTACTCCAAATCCCGGGCTCGAAAAGCCCGTTGTGGGGGGTCTGGTCTCGAAAACCCTATCCAATCCGGCCACGAGTTGATCAAGGGGCCCCGGGTGGGGGCACATACACGAGTGGCGCCGCCCCCGTCCCAGGGGCGACGCCACACACGTGACAGAGTTGCCGGACCGGGGCTCAGGCCCGGATGTCCCCGAACCCCTCCACCTCGCGCGGGTTGCGCGAACCCGGGCCGATGTAGCGGGCCGAGGGGCGCACCAGGCGGCCCGTCCGCTTCTGCTCCAGGATGTGGGCCGACCAGCC
This sequence comes from Streptomyces sp. NPDC059994, assembly GCF_042737755.1. Taxonomy (NCBI): domain Bacteria; kingdom Bacillati; phylum Actinomycetota; class Actinomycetes; order Kitasatosporales; family Streptomycetaceae; genus Streptomyces; species Streptomyces sp. NPDC059994. The sequence goes on along the minus strand of NZ_JBHWUR010000047.1, from coordinate 19,015 downwards.
CGCCGTACGGGCACAGGTGAACATCGACGTGAACATGTGCGCCGGGACCTCCGCGAAGTCCAGCATGATCGCCGCCCAGAACTCGACGTTCGTGGCGAGCACGCGGTCGGGGCGGCGGGCGTGCAGCTCCTCCAGGGCGGCCTTCTCCAGCGCCTCCGCGACCTCGAAGCGCGGCGCGTCCAGCTCCTTGGCGGTGCGGCGCAGCACGCGCGCACGGGGGTCCTCGGCGCGGTAGACGCGGTGCCCGAAGCCCATCAGGCGCTCACCCTTGTCGAGGGCCTTCTTCACATACGCGGTGGCGTCGCCGGTCCGCTCGATCTCCTCGATCATGCCGAGGACGCGGGAGGGGGCGCCGCCGTGCAGCGGACCGGACATCGCGCCCACCGCACCGGAGAGCGCGGCGGCGACGTCGGCACCGGTCGAGGCGATGACGCGGGCGGTGAACGTCGAGGCGTTCATGCCGTGCTCGGCGGCCGACGTCCAGTAGGCGTCGACGGCCTTCACGTGCTTCGGGTCCGGCTCGCCGCGCCAGCGGATCATGAACCGCTCGACGACCGACTCGGCCTTGTCGATCTCGCGCTGCGGCACCATCGGCAGCCCCTGGCCGCGCGCCGACTGGGCGACGTACGACAGCGCCATGACGGCGGCACGCGCCAGGTCGTCGCGGGCGGTCCGCTCGTCGATGTCGAGCAGCGGCTTCAGCCCCCACACCGGCGCGAGCATCGCGAGCGCGGACTGCACGTCGACGCGGATGTCCCCGGAGTGGACGGGAATGGGGAACGGTTCGGCGGGCGGCAGCCCCGGATTGAAGGCGCCGTCGACGAGCAGCCCCCAGACGTTCCCGAACGACACATGGCCGACGAGATCCTCGATGTCGACGCCTCGGTACCGAAGAGCACCGCCCTCCTTGTCGGGTTCGGCGATCTCCGTCTCGAACGCGACGACTCCTTCAAGTCCGGGTACGAAGTCGGACATCAGGCGGCTCCTCGTGATGCGTGCGACAGCTGCGGGATGGGTTGGGCAGGGGGCGCCCCTTCCCCCGTGATGCCCCGTGCGGTGGAAAGCCACCCACCGGGTCGTAAGGGGGCCACAGTGGCCCAGCGGAGAGTTTGGCGGGTTCGACGGGTGCGGGGAAGCGTGACATCCGGCACACTGCCCCATTTGCCGTGCAGAGGGTTGGCGACCCTCCGTGCCGGGAAAACTGACACGCCGTGCCATCCAGGGGCGGCGGGCGGCGGCCCCGGCGCGGCCGCACGCTCCTGCGGCAGGATGACGCCGTGACCGACCACGACCCGGCCGCCATGCGCCGCCAGTACCGCACCACCCTCCTGGACGAGGCGGACCTCGCCGCCACTCCCATGGCCCAGTTCGCGCGCTGGTTCAAGGAGGCCGTCACCGGCGGCCTGCACGAGCCGAACGCCATGGTCGTCGCCACGGCGACCCCCGACGGCCGCCCGTCGACGCGCACGGTCCTGCTGAAGGCCTACGACGACCGGGGCTTCGTCTTCTACACGAACTACGCCTCCCGCAAGGCGACCGAACTGGCGGCGAACCCGCAGGTCTCGCTGCTCTTCCCCTGGCACCAGATCTCCCGCCAGGTCATCGTGACGGGCAGGGCGGCACGCATCCCGAGCGAGGAGACGGAGGCGTACTTCCGCACCCGCCCCCACGGCTCCCGGCTCGGCGCCTGGGCGAGCCCCCAGTCGCGGCCGATCGTCTCCCGCGCCGAGCTGACGACCCGCTACGAGGAGCTGGCGGCCCGCTATCCCGAAGGCACCGAGGTCCCGGTCCCCCCGGAGTGGGGCGGCTTCCGGATCGTCCCGGAAACGATGGAGTTCTGGCAGGGCCACGAGAACCGCCTCCACGACCGCCTGCGCTATGTGCCGGCCTCCGCCGGCACCTGGCAGGTGGAACGCCTGGCCCCGTAGTACTTGGTCCTGGATACGCAGAAACCCGCGGGCTCGGGTTCCTCCGAAGAGAAGCCGGCCGGACGTACCGGCGAGCCCGCGGGTCGGTGACTGCTGGGAATTCGGCCGGCGACGAGCCGGCACTGCACAAAGAGTGCGACTGGCAGGCGCTAGCCCGCAGTCACCTCACGCGTCCGGTGGGAAATCACTTCCGGATCACCTCCTTTGCTTTCTGGTGTGAACGACACACTAGGAAGCCGCGCGGAGCCCGACAACCGAATTAATGGAGTCGGGTCCACAGGGCCTACGGGGCGGTCGCGGCCCGCTCCCCCGCGCCCCGCTCCACGCAGAACTCGTTGCCCTCCACGTCCGCGAGGGTGACCCAGCCCCTGCCGCCGGGGAGGCGGTGGTCGCCGACCAGGGTGGCGCCGAGGGCCAGGAGGCGGTCGACCTCCTCGTCGCGGGTGCGGTCCTGGGGCTGGAGGTCGAGGTGGACGCGGTTCTTGACGGACTTGGCGTCGGGGACCGCCACGAAGAGGAGGGTGGCGCCCTCGCTGGTCACCAGGGCCTCCGGGTCGCCGGGGAAGTCCTCGTCGGAGAGCTTGCCGTCGAGGGCCGCCGCCCAGAAGGTGGCCAGGGCGTGGGCATCGGTGCAGTCGAACGTCACGTGACGTACAAGTGAGGTCATGGGCGTCACTATGTTCGACGAGGGCGGGGCGGGAAAGGCCTTTTCGCACGCGTGGGCGATGTCGGGCGCACGGATCGATCTGGAACCCCTGCGGGCCGGGCACGCCGAGGAGATGGCGGAGGTGCTCGGGGATCCCGCGCTGCACCGGTTCATCGGGGGCGCACCCGAGGGCGTGGAGCAACCGCGTGCGCGGTACGCGCGACTGACGGCCGGGTCGTCCGACCCCGCCGTCTGGCAGGACGGGGAGGTGCGCTGGCGCGCGGAGCTCGCCGGGTGAGCCCGCGCGGATCGTTTCCCCTCACTTCCGCGTCGCAAAACGATCCCTCCCGTGAAGGTATTTCGGGGAAGTCGGTGTGGGATGCGTCACGTTCCAGTTGAATGATCCGACGAGGGTCGGTGCGTCGGTGTGACGCGGCGACACGTCCTGCAGGGGGTGCCAGGATGAGTGCTTCCCGGAGTGAGACCACCAACGCCCTCGGTCCCGACGAGCCGGACCGCGGGCACGACGACGATCCCGGCGGTCCGCCGGTGCCCGAGCCCGAGCACGGCGGCGATCTGCTCGCCGCGCTGCTCGACGGCATGGACGCCGCGCTGTGCGCGTTCGACGCGGGCGGTGCGGTCACGCACTGGAACCGCGAGGCCGAGCGGATCCTCGGCTGGAGCGCCGAGGAGGCCGTCGGCCGCCAGGGCTTCGCCGGGTGGGCGGTACGGGCCGCCGACGCGGGCGAGGTCAAGGGCCGGCTGATGGCCGCGATGGACGCGCCGGGCCGCCAGGTGCACGAGTTCGCGCTGCTCAAGAAGGACGGCGGGCGCGTTCTCGTACGGACGCAGTCGGCCGGGGTCCGGGGCGCGGACGGCAAACCGGCGGGCGTGTACTGCGCGTTCAGCGAGGTGCACGCGCAGATCGACCTGGAGCGGTCGATCGCGCTGAGCGAGGCCCTGTTCGAGGACGGGTCGTGGGGCGTCGTCCTCGTGGACGTGGACCTGCGGCCCACCGTCGTCAACGCGTACGCGGCGCGGGCGCTCGGGACCGGGCGGGTCACGCTGCTCGGGCGGCCGCTCGCCGAGCTGATCGTGCAGGGCGTGGAGGAGCTGGAGGGCGCGCTCCACCACGTACTCGCGGAGGGTGCGCCCGACTCGCCCGCCGAGCTGTGGGTGACGCTGCGCACCGCCGAGGGCGAGCGGCGGCGCTGCTGGCGCAGCGGCTTCCTGCGGCTCGCCTCGCCGCTGGCCGAGGAGCCGGTGCCGCTGGGCGTCGCCTGGCTCTTCCAGGACGTGACCGACGCGAAGCTGGCCGAGCAGGAGGCGGACCGGCTGCGGTTCCGCTGGAACCAGCTGTACCGGGCCGCGCGTACGGCCGCGGAGTGCGAGGACCCGTCGGAGGCGGCGATGGCGTACCTGGACTTCGCGCTCGCCGGGTTCGCGGAGCACGCGCTGATCGACGTGGCGGCGGGTGAGCGTCTGGTGCGTACGGCGGCGTCGCCCGCGAGCGCGCCGGGCCCGGTCGCGCCGGTGTCGGGCGGTGGCATCCCGGTGCGTTACGCGCCGGGCCACCCCGCCCTTCAGGCCGTCGACCGGATCGGGTCGGTACGGGCCAGCGGGGGTGCGGGCGCCCAGAGCTGGGCCCGGGAGCGGCAGTGGCCGGCGGACGCGCGGCACGCGCTGTGCACGGTGCTGCGCAGCCGGGGCCGGACTCTGGGGGTCCTCACGTTCCTGCGCGGCCCCGGCCGCCCGGCCTTCGAACGCCCCGACGCGACGTTCGCGGAGAGTGTGGCGGTACGGGTCGCCGCGGCGCTGGACCTGGCGGCGGCCCTGGGTCAGCCCCACCCCGCCCCTTCACCTGAACCCTCCGGGGGCGGGTGGGGGTGAAGCCGGCTCTCCCGGGGGCTGCGCCCCGGCCCCCCTGGCGGGTCCTGCGGCCCCTGCACCCCGCTGGGGCTCCGCCCCGGACCCCGCTCCTCAAACGCCGGAGGGGCAGGATGCGCGGACCCCGCTCCTCGCACGCCGGAGGAGCTGGAGCTACCCAAGGGGCGCGGGGAACTGCGCGCCCAGCCACAGGCGGCCCGCAGACGAACCCCGGGCCAAGAAGGGGCGCGGGGAACTGCGCGCCCAGCCACAGGCGGCCCGCAGACGAACCCCGGGTCAAAAAGCGGCGCGGGGAACTGCGCGCCCAGCCACAGAGTTCCCCGCGCCCCGGCCCGCAGACAAACCCCGGGCCCAAAAGCCGCGCGCTCAGTGCCGGAAGAAGATCCGGTCCCCGTACTCCGTCAGCACCCGCCCGTTCCACTCATGGCCCCCGTCCACGTTCCCGGAGCGCAGCAGCGGCGGCTCGATGCCCCGTTCCGCCAAGGACTCCGCCGCCGCGGCCATCATCGCCTGCATCAGGGCGCTGGTGACGACCGTCGACGCGGGGGCGAAGGGGGCCGGGATCGCCTCGTGGGTGAGTTCCGCGTCGCCGATCGCGATCTTGCTGTCGAGGACGATGTCGCAGTGGTCGCGCAGGAACGTGCCGGAGACGTGGCGCGACTTCGTGCCCTCGGTGTACGCGAGCGAGGTGACGCCGATGACCTTCAGGCCCAGCGCGTGCGCGTTCATCGCCATCTCGACCGGCAGCGAGTTGCGGCCGGAGAGGGAGACGACCACGAGGACGTCGCCGGGCTTGGCGGGGCTGGAGTCGAGGACCGCGCCCGCCAGGCCGTTCACGCGCTCCAGGGCCGAGCCCAGCGTCGCGGGCGTCACGTCGACCCCGACCGTGCCGGGCACGGCGAGGAGGTTCATCAGGGCGAGGCCGCCCGCCCGGTAGACGACGTCCTGCGCGGCCAGCGAGGAGTGCCCGGCGCCGAAGGCGAAGAGGCGGCCGCCCGCCGCGACGGTGTCCGCGATCGCGGTCCCGGCGGCGGCGACGTTCCCGGCCTCCTCGTCCCGTACCCGCTGGAGCAGCCCGATGGCGGCGTCGAAGAACTGACCGGCCAGTTTGCTCTCGCTCATCGCCTGGGCCCTTTCCGGGGGAATGCTCGGGGGAGGGAATGTCCGTGCCGCCGCACACGTTGCGGTCTGGACCATTGCCCTGTCAATACGCCCTCCCCCCAGTCCTCCCGAGCGCCCGTTCTCGGGCCGTGCCCCGGCCGGGGCACGGTTGTCAGTGGTATGCGTCAGAATTGAGCCAGGGCCAGCGCACGAGTGCTTTCAACATTCACAGCATCGAGGGGCACGTATGTCCGGACTGATCGACACGACGGAGATGTATCTCCGCACCATCCTCGAACTTGAGGAAGAGGGTGTGGTCCCCATGCGCGCCCGGATCGCGGAGCGACTCGACCAGAGCGGGCCGACCGTGAGCCAGACGGTCGCGCGCATGGAGCGCGACGGCCTGGTCCAGGTCGCGGGCGACCGGCATCTGGAGCTCACCGAGGAGGGCCGCCGCCTGGCCACGCGCGTCATGCGCAAGCACCGGCTCGCCGAGTGCCTGCTCGTCGACGTGATCGGCCTGGAGTGGGAGCAGGTGCACGCCGAGGCCTGCCGCTGGGAGCACGTGATGAGCGAGGCGGTGGAGCGGCGGGTGCTTGAGCTGCTGCGCCACCCGACCGAGTCTCCGTACGGGAACCCGATCCCGGGCCTGGAGGAGCTGGGCGAGAAGGCCGAGGCCGACGCCTTCCTGGAGGACGGCATCATCAGCCTCAACGAGCTGGAGGCGACGGAGGACGGCATGACGGTCGTCGTGCGCCGCATCGGCGAGCCGATCCAGACGGACGCCCAGCTGATGTACACGCTGCGTCGCGCGGGCGTGCAGCCCGGCGCTGTCGTCAGCGTGACGCGGTCCCCGGGCGGCGTCCTGGTCGGCAGCAGCGGCGAGGCCGCCGAGCTCGGCGCGGACGTGGCGTCCCACGTCTTCGTGGCCAAGCGGTAGGAAGCGTACGGAACACAGGGTCGGCGGGGGCGGTGTCGCGCGGGTGCGCGGTGCCGCCCCCGTTTCCTTTGGGGCGTACGGGAGTTGAGAGGGTGGGCCGACCGCCCTCCCCGCCCGTTGTTTCCGGTCGGATCGGCAGCGGACGGGCGGTTCGCGTGCCACGCTGTCGGGTGAGGCATATGACCTGAAGGAGCGAAGGGCGAACGGCCGGGGAGCGTACGGCCGGGAGGGGAGGGGATCGTGCGGAGAGTCCCGACGCGACTGTCTCCCGCTCCTGGCGGGCCCGGCGGGTCCTGCCGGTCCTGCCGGTCCTGCCAGGACGCAGAGGGCCCCGACGCCCTGCGGCGCCGGGGCCTGCCCTCCCCGGTGCTGACCCGGAGCCCCGAGCTCTCGGGGTCAGCTCCCTCGGGCTGGCCGGTCGGTCCCACCGTGGCCGCCCGCCTCCCGCAGAAGATCTCCCCTCGGGGCGGCCAGTCAATCCTTGAGTCGGGTCACTCGAACGAGGGGTGTTGCGCGAGAGACGCGAGTTTTCGAATAGAGGTTCGATACCCTGCCGTGAACTGACCTCAGGGCTTCGGGGGCTGAAGGGGGTGCCAGGACACATGGTGCGACGCAGCGACGTGACGGGATCCGATGGCGTACGCCTCGCTGCCTGGGAGTTCGCGGACCCGCCCAAGGGCCCCCGGGAGAGCGACCGGGCGCCCGGGGTGTTACTGCTCCACGGACTCATGGGCCGCGCCGCGCACTGGGCGCCCACCGCCCGCTGGCTCGCCGAGAAGCACCGCGCGGTCGCCCTGGACCAGCGCGGCCACGGCCGCAGCGACAAGCCCGCCGAGGGCCCCTTCACCCGCGAGGCCTATGTGGCGGACGCGGCGGCGGCGATCGAGCAGCTGGGCCTCGCCCCGGTCACCCTTGTCGGCCACTCCATGGGCGCCCTCACCGCCTGGCAGCTCGCCGCCCACCGCCCCGACCTCGTCCGCGCCCTGGTGATCTGCGACATGCGCGCCTCTGCGCTCGGCGCGGCCTCCCAGCGCGAGTGGGAGGACTGGTTCAAGTCCTGGCCGGTCCCGTTCGCGACGCTCGCGGACGTACGGAAGTGGTTCGGCGAGGACGACCCCTGGGTGGAGCGCCCCAGCCCCGCGCGCGGCGAGTTCTTCGCCGAGGTGATGGCCGAGCGGGCCGACGGCTGGCGCCCGGTCTTCTCCCGCCGCCAGATGCTGAAGTCCCGTGAGACGTGGGTGTTCGACGCGCACTGGGAGGAGCTGGCCCAGGTCCGCTGCCCGGCGCTCGTGGTCCGCGGCCTCGACGGCGAGCTCGGACGCGCCGAGGCGCAGGAGATGGTCCGCGTACTGCCCCGCGGTCAGTACGCGGAAGTGGCCGACGCCGGCCATCTCGTCCACTACGACCAGCCGGAGGGCTGGCGTGCGGTGGTCGAGCCGTTCCTCCGGGAGGCGGCCGAGCACCCGGTCCCCTCGTCCCCCTGAACCGGGGACCCGAAGGGCTCAGCCGTGCCCCGAGGCCGCCGGGGCGGGGGTCGGCGCGGGCGTCACCCACACCGGGTACTGCTCGCCCGGCTGCATGTTCTCGTACAGCTGGGGGACCGTCACCAGCGTGTAGCCCGCGCCGCGCAGCCCGGCGATGATGCCGGGCACGGCGCGCACGGTCCACTTCAGGACATCGTGCAGCAGGACCACGCCACCCGGCAGGGCCCGCTCCAGGACCAGCTTCCGTACGAGCTCGGTGGTCGTGTTGTGGTAGTCGGTCGCGGTCACGTTCCACAGGATCTGGGCGAGTCCGAGCGCGCGGGCCGCGCCCGTCACCCGGGCGTCGGTGAGGCCCTTGGGCGGCCGCATCAGCGTCGGCCTGACGCCCGTGAGCTCCTTGAGCGCCCACTGGGTGAGGGTGAGCTGGCGCAGTATCTCCGCCTCGGGCAGCCCGGTCAGGACCGGGTGCGTCCAGGTGTGGTTGCCGATCGCGTGGCCCTGCGCGGCGATCCGCCGTACGAGGTCGGGATAGGTGTGCACGGGCTTGTCGCCGACCAGGAAGAACGTCGCCCGCACGCCTTCCCGGCCGAGTATGTCGAGGAGCTGCGCGGTGTACGGGCCGGGCCCGTCGTCGAAGGTGAGCGCGATGCACTTGGCGGTGCGGCACAGCGGCGAGTACGGCAGTGCGGCCCGGCCGTCCCCCGGCGCGGCCTCCGGGGGGCTCTCGTCGCCCTCGTGCACATGGCGTACGGGAGCGGCCCGGGGCGCGTGGGAGACCTCCGCGCCGGTGGCGCAGCCGGCGCAGAACAGCAGGACCGAGGCGGCGAACCCGGCGCCCACGGCCCTGAGGGATATGCGATACGCGGTCACACAAAAGATCTACCCGTGCCCGCTCCGGCACGCATGCGGGCGTCACCCGCCGGAGTGACGCCCGCATGCGGCGGTCCTCAGCCCCGGCTGACCGCCAGAAGGATCTCCGGCAGCCGCCTGGCCGTGCGCGGGGCCGCGACGCGCAGCCCGGTGTACGCGACGAGCGCCCCGTACACCGCCCCCGCCGGCAGCAGCAGCCACAGCGAGCCGTGCCGGTCCGAGGTGTGCAGCCAGATCGTCAGGCCGATCAGCGGCGCGCAGAGCAGCCCGCTGGTGAGCATCCCGCCGGTGATCGCCAGGAACGCGATGCCGCCCTGGCCCGGCGCCACGTTCTTGCGGCTGTCCTGCGGGATCGAGTACGCGAACGCCGCCGAGGCGACCGCGCCCGTCGCCAGCATCGCGCCGAGCAGTCCGAGCGAGAGCCCCAACGCCTGCGGAAGCGCCGCCCAGTTGCCGACCAGCGAGGCGGTGACCACCGCGACCAGGACGGTGTACGGGGCCGTCACCAGCGCGATCGCGTACGCACGGGCGCGCAGTTCCAGGAAGGCGTCCCGGGGCGTGGAGATCGTCTGGACGACCATCCAGAACGCCGAGGTGTCCTGCCCGAACTGGTTGTACATCTGGGCGCCCAGCATGAACGCGCCGAACGAGGCGAAGTACACCGTGCCGTTGCCCTGGAGGGCGTTGACGACCGGGACGATCAGGCCGATGGCGAGCGAAGTGATCCACGCCGCCTTGGTCTTGGGGTCGCGCCAGGCGTACCGCAGGGTGCGCAGCATGACGGTGCCGGTACGTCCCTCGGGCAGCAGCCCGGCGAGTCCCGGCCGGTCCGCCTGCTTGCGGGCCCTGTCGGCGGGCCGCAGCGTCGAGCCGTCCGGGGTCGTCATCAGCCGTACCAGCGAGCGCTGCCAGGCGTACAGCAGGGCCGCCAACGCCACGGCGGTGAGCGCGAGTTGCAGCGCCGCCCGACCGTACGCGCCCTCGCTCGCCGCGTCGACCGCGCCGATCGCTGCGGCGGGCGGCAGCCAGCGGATCACGTTCCCGGCCGGGTCGAGTGCGGAGAGGCCGCCCGCGTCGCCGAGCTTCTGCACCCCGAAGTTGACGAACTGGAAACCGATGGCGATCACGAGACCGCTGAGCACGGCGAGGTCGCGGCCCTTGCGGGAGGTCAGCAGCCGGGTGTTGGCCGTGGCCACCGTCCGCGCGAGCGCCACGCACACCAGGATCGCCAGCGGTACGGCGAGCACCGCCACGGCGGCCGCCGCCGCGCTGTGGGCCGCCGCGATCGCCGAGCCGAGCACCAGGCAGAGCGTGAAGAGCGGCCCGATGCCGACCAGGGAGGCGGCGAGCAGCGCCACGATCAGCGAGCGCGGGCGCAGCGGCAGCATCACGAGCCGGGTCGCGTCCAGGGTCTCGTCGCCGCTCGGGAAGAACAGCGGCATCACCGTCCAGGCGAGCGCCAGGACGGCGGTGACCAGGACGGCCACCGTGGCCGCGTGGGCGTCGCCGCGCAGCGCCAGCAGGCCGAGGAGCTGGAGGGCGGCGAAGAGCAGGGCGAGCACGGCCGAGGTGATGTACGCGGCCCGGCGCCCGCCGGACTGCCGCAGCCCGTTCTTGAGCAGCGACAGCTTCAGCCGTACGAAGAGCGGGGTGAGAGAGGGCGTGCCCAAAGGCGCGGCGGCCTTCGGGGCCGTGTCGGTGGCACTCATCGGGCCGCACCGCCGCCGAGCCAGTCGAGGGTCTCGCCGGTGTCGCGGCCGTGGGCGCCCACGAGTTCGAGGAACGCGTTCTGCAGCGAGCTCGCGCTGCCCCGGACCTCGGCGAGCGTGCCCTGTGCGCGGATGCGCCCGGCGGCCATCACCGCGACCCAGTCGCACAGCGACTCGACGAGCTCCATGACGTGGCTGGAGAAGACGACGGTCGCGCCGGAGGCGGTGTAGCGCTCCAGGACGCCCCGGATCGTCTGCGCGGAGACCGGGTCGACGCCCTCGAACGGCTCGTCCAGGAACAGCACTTCGGGGTTGTGCAGCAGCGCCGTCGCGAGCCCGATCTTCTTGCGCATACCGGTCGAGTAGTCCACGACGAGCTTGTGCTGGGCGCCCGCCAGATCCAGGACGTCCAGGAGCTGGGTGGCCCGCTTGTCGACCTCGGCGCCGGGCAGCCCGCGCAGCCGGCCGGTGTAGCCGAGCAGTTCGCGCCCCGTCAGACGCTCGAAGAGACGCAGTCCCTCCGGCAGTACGCCGATCCGTGACTTCACGGCGACCGGGTCGCGCCAGACGTCGTGGCCGCCGACCTCGACGGTGCCGCGGTCGGGGCGGAGCAGGCCGGTCACCATCGACAGGGTGGTGGTCTTGCCCGCCCCGTTCGGCCCGACCAGGCCGATGAACTTGCCCGCCGGAAGCTCCAGATCGATCCCGGCGACGGCGATCTGGTCGCCGAAGCGCTTCCACAGATCGCTGACCCGGACGGCGGGCGGCAGGTCCCGCACCCCGCCCGCGGTGTCCGCACCCGTGGCCTGCGGGCCCGCGGGATCCGGTTCCGCAGGGCCGGAGCCGCCGTCGATTGTCTGATCCGGCATGGTGGTGCGCCTTTCATCCCCGTACGTACGTCCGTACGTCTACGGGGACACCCTACGAGTGGCGCGCCCGGGCGGCTGCGGCCTCGCGTCCGCAGGCGTACGCGAGGGGGCTGATCAGCTCTTCCGCGTCCGGCAGCCAGCGGTTGGCGGGGGTGGGGCGGCGGGCCCACTGCACCGCGCCGTGGCCGCCGATACGGGTGGGCGGCGCCGCCACGTAGTCCCCCTCGCCGCGGGTGATCAGGTCGATCGAGGGGGCCGTCCAGCCCAGTTCGCGCACCAGGTCGGGGACCTTCGCGCCGGCTCCGGGCAGCACGAAGAACAGCATCCGGCGGTCCGGGGTGCAGGTGACCGGGCCGAGCGTGAGCTCCATGCGCTCCATCCGGGCGAGCGCCAGGAAGCCGGCCGACTCCGCGACGTCGATCGCGTCGAAGGTGCGGCCGGTGGGCAGCAGGATCGACGCCTTCGGCTGTTTCGACCACATGCGGCGGGCGGCGACCGCGCTCCCCGTGGCCTGGGTCGCCCAGTCCGGCCGGGACGGGTGCGCCCCCGGCGACGGGCAGGCGGCGTCGCCGCACGAGCAGTGCTCCACGCCCTCGGCCGCCTCCAGCCAGGTGCCGGGGAACACGTCCCAGTGCCGCTCTTCCGCGTACCGCACCGCGCTGTCGAGGAGCTGGTCACCGCGCTGCTTGGGAATCTGTGCGGCTTCCGTGCCTGTGATGGTCTCTTCCACGCAGGACTCAACTCCCGCCACCACCGCGGGTTACGGGCGCGCGCCGGGCGGCGCAGGAGCATCGATCCTGCATCCGGGGCGCATGGGTGCATGGACGGGGGCGCGCGTGGGGCCGCGCCTCTCGTGGCGGGTAGCCACAAGCGGGGGGCTCCGGGGAAACGGACAATGCGCCCGTTGGTTCGACATCACTTCACCATCGCGACATCGCCGCCACCACCGACATCACACGCGACCGTCATTCATCAGATTTACGGCGCATTTTCTGCTTCTCGCGCTTTCCTTCGCTTCCTTCGCATTCTCTGCCTTTTCGCAGGGCAGTGATCACAGGAGTGATCAACTGCCGCATCAGGGGGTTCACATGGCAGCCAGGCCTCTAGTCGCCCGCCAGCCCAATGAACGGCTGCAGGCGCTCATCCAGGAAGCCGGGTGCTCCAACGCGGGTCTCGCCCGGCGCGTCAACATGGTCGGCGCCGAGCGCGGGCTCGACCTTCGGTACGACAAGACATCGGTGGCGCGCTGGCTCCGCGGCCAGCAGCCCAGGGGACGGGCGCCGGGCATCATCGCGGAGGCGCTGGGGCGCAAGCTCGGGCGCACCGTGACGATCGACGAGATCGGCATGGCGAACGGCAAGAACCTGGCGTCGGGGGTGGGGCTCCAGTTCTCGCCCACCGTCCTCGGCGCGATCGAGCAGGTCTGCGAACTGTGGCGCAGCGACGTGGGCCGCCGCGACTTCCTGACCGGCTCCACGGTCGCCGCCTCCGCGCTGGTCGAGCCGAGCCGCGACTGGCTGATCACCAGCGCGGACGTGCAGGTCGCGCGCAACGCCGGGCAGCGGGTCGGGGCCGCGGACGTCGACGCGGTGCGGGCGATGACGGACGCGCTGGTCGAGCTCGACCACCGGTTCGGGTCCGGGCATGTACGCCCGGTCGTCGTCCACTACCTCAACAGCGTGGTGTCCGGGCTGCTCGCGGGCTCGTACCGGGAGACGGTCGGGCGCCAGCTGTTCGCGGCGGTGTCGCGGCTCACGGAGCTGGCGGGCTACATGGCCGTCGACACCGGCCAGCCGGGCCTGGCGCAGCGCTACTACATCCAGGCGCTGCGGCTCGCCCAGGCGGCGGGGGACCGGGGCTACGGGGGGTACGTGCTGGCCGCCTCGATGAGCCACCTCGCGGCCCAGCTGGGCAATCCGCGCGAGATCGCGCAACTGGCGCGTGCCGCCCAGGAGGGCTCGCGGGGCCGGGTCACCCCTCGCGCCGAGGCGATGTTCTTCGCGGCGGAGGCGCGGGGGCACGCGCTGCTCGGCGACGCGCGTACGTGCCAGACGGTGGCGGGGCGGGCCCTCGCGGCCATGGAGGCGGCCTCGGCCGACTCCGGCGACGACCCGTCCTGGATCGCCCACTTCGACCACGCGTACCTGGCGGACGAACTCGCCCACTGCCACCGGGACCTGGGGCAGCCCGAGGCCGCCGCCCGGCGCGCCGAGGAGTCCCTGGCGGGCCACCCCGAGACACGGGCGCGGCGCCGGGCGATCGGGCTGGTCCTGCTCGCCACGGCGCAGGTGCAGCAGCGGGAGGTGGAGCTGGCGTGCGCCACGGGTGCGCGGGCGGTGGATCTGCTGTCCACGCTGCGCACGAACCGCGGCGCGGACTATCTCGACGACCTCCAGCAACGCCTGGAGCCGTACGCGGACGAGCCGTCGGTACGGGAGTTCGGCGCCCGCCTGGAGGTCCAGGCGGCCTGACCCCCCACCCCGCCCCGTCCCCTTAACCCTCCGGGGGTGGGTGGGGGGTGGAGGAGGGTTCCTGAGGGCTACGCCCCCGGACCTCCGGGCGGGGCCTGCGCCCCCTGCACCCCGCTTACGGGGGCTGCGCCCCCGCCCCCGCTTCGGGGCTCCGCCCCGGACCCCGCTCCTCAAACGCCGGAGGGGCTGACTTTCGTACTGCCGGAGCTGGAGGTGCCTAAGGGGCGCGGGGAACTGCGCGACCAGCCCCCACCGGGCCCGCAGACGCACACGCACCCCCAACAAGCCCCCACCGAACCCGCAGACGCACACGCACCCCCAACCAGCCCCCACCGGGCCCGCAGCGGAACATGCAGCCGAACACGCAACCCGGGCGCAGCCCAGGAAAGGGGACTGGGGGGGGCGCCCCCAGATGGGGTTACGCGAAGACCACCGTGCGGCGGCCGTTCAGCAGGATCCGGTGCTCCGCATGCCACTTCACCGCCCGCGCCAGCGCCTGGCACTCCACGTCGCGGCCGACCGCCACCAGCTGGTCGGGGGTGACCTCGTGGCCCACCCGTTCGACCTCCTGCTCGATGATCGGGCCCTCGTCCAGGTCCGCGGTGACGTAGTGCGCGGTCGCGCCGATCAGCTTCACGCCCCGGGCGTGCGCCTGGTGGTACGGCTTCGCGCCCTTGAAGCTCGGCAGGAAGGAGTGGTGGATGTTGATGATCCGGCCGCTGAGCTGCTTGCAGAGGTCGTCGGAGAGGACCTGCATATAGCGGGCGAGCACGACGAGCTCGACGCGCTCCTCCCGTACGAGCGAGAGCAGCTCCGCCTCCGCCGTCTCCTTCGTCTCCCTCGTCACCGGGATGTGGCGGAAGGGGATGTCGTAGGAGGAGACCAGCTCGGAGAAGTCCGTGTGGTTCGAGACCACCGCCGCGATCTCCACCGGCAGCGCGCCGATCTTCGAGCGGAAGAGCAGGTCGTTGAGGCAGTGGCCGAACTTCGACACCATCAGCACGATCCGCATGCGCTCGTCCGCGCGGTGGATCTGCCAGTCCATCTGGAAGGAGTCGCCGACGGCCGCGAAGCCGGCCCGCAGCTTCTCCACCGTCACCGGCGCCTCGGCCGAGAAGTGGACCCGCATGAAGAAGAGACCGGAGTCGCGGTCTCCGAACTGCTGACTGTCCTCGATGTTGCAGCCGGTGATGAAGAGATAGCTCGACACGGCGTGCACGATGCCCTGTTTGTCCGGGCAGGAGAGCGTGAGGACGTACTGGTCGGTCATCCAGGCAGGATGCCACAACCGGCCCCCCGCCCCCCGCCCCGCTCAGGATGCGGAACGGGTGAGGATGTTCAGGATCTCAAGGGAGCGCGGCTGGACGTCCGGGTCGTCCCCGTCGTTCACCGCCAGCCGTACGTGCGCCTCGCGCGCGGCCCGTACCGCCTCCGGCCACCCGTGGTGGGCCAGGAAACCCGACACCGGGGCGTCCGCGCCGACCTGGTGCATGATCCGCAGCACCCGCAGCACCACCACGTCGACGAGGGCGGCCTCGCCGGAGTCCCGGAAGACCGTGCCCACGTACTTCTCGGCCGACCAGTTGTCGAGCCAGGTGTCCTCCACCAGCCGGTAGACGGCGTCGGTGATGTCCCCGTACCCCTCCTGCCCGGCCAGCCACACCTCCTGCTGGAAGGCGTCGTCGGAGAGCATGTGCAGCGCGGATCGCACGTTCGCGCGCCAGCGCCACCACGGCATGTCATTCAACGGCATGCCGCCCATGGTGGGGGAGCGACGGCCGCGACGGGAAGAGCTGGCTGAACCTTGCTGCACGCGTTCGATCGTACGTTCATGTTCTCCCGGCCCCCAGGCGCCCCCGTAATTCACCCGCGCGTTACCCAGCGTTGAGAAGTGCTCACTCTGCCGTTACCCATGAGGCGGAATTGTGCAGGGACATGACCGGATGGCGCAGCTCCTCCTCCCCCCGCCCCTTCCACTCCCTGGCGGTCGCGCTGGTCGCCGTGTGTACGGCGGCCGGAGCCTCGCTGGTGACCGGCTGTGGCGTGATCCCTGGAACCACGGGGGGCTCCAGGGATCCCGTCACGGTCATGACCTGGGCGCCCGACAGCACCCGTGCGACCAATATGCCCGGAATGCCGTCCATGGCGGAGGCGTACGCGCGATGGGTCAACGCGCACGGCGGCATCGACGGGCACAAGCTCCAGGTCCTCACCTGCAACGAGCACAACACCGCGACCGACGCCGCCGAGTGCGCCCGCCGCGCGGTCAAGGAGAACGCGGTCGCCGTCGTCGGCTCCTACAGCCAGCACGGCCGCGCCTTCATGGCCCCCCTGGAGGCCGCCGGGATCCCGTACATAGGCGGCTACGGCGTCTCCGACGAGGAGTTCACCAGCGCGCTCTCCTATCCCGTCAACGGCGGCCAGGCCACCCTGCTCGCCGGCACCGGCAAGCAGCTCGCGGTGTGGTGCGAGAAGGTCGCGCTGGTGCGGCCGGACACCGTCTCCGGCGACCTCATGCCCTTACTCCTCGACTCCGGCCTGACCACCGGCCACCGCAAGCCGTCCGCCGACATCCGTACGACCGAGGACGCGGGCGACTACACCCCGCAGGCCCAGGAGGCGCTGGTACGGGCCGGGGCGGACCCGGAACTGCCCGGGAGGATCGGCAGGAAGGCGGCCGCGGAGCGGGCCCGCAAGGGGTGCGTCACCGCGGTCCTCGGCGCCCGTACCGAGACGTTCTTCGACTCGTTCCGGCGCGTCGAGGACGACGGCCAGAAGGTGCAGATCGCCTCGGTGCTCGGCTCCGTCGGGCAGCCGCTGATCGACCGCACGGGCGGCGCGGACGGCCCGTTCGAGGGCGCGTACATCACCGGCTGGTACCCGGAGGCGGGTGATGCGCGCTGGGGGCCGATGCGGCAGGTCATCCGGGAGCAGGCGTTCCGGGACGAGTCCATCGACGCGGCGGACGCGGGCGTCCAGACGACCTGGATCGCGTACACCGTCCTGAAGAAGGTCGTCGAGTCGCTGAACAAGAACGACGTGGCCGCGCACGACCTCGTCCGCGCGCTCAACAAGGGCGTCAGCGTGGAGACGGGCGGGCTGACGCCGACGCTGCGGTGGAAGTTCGAGGACATGCTGGCGGCGCCGGGCTTCCCCCGGATCGTCAACCGCGAGGTGACGTTCCAGGTGGTGAAGGCCGGGCGGCTGACGGCGGCGCAGCGCGGCTTCACGGATGTGAGCACGACGCTGGAGGACGCGTCGGCCCTGGGCTGACGCGCTCCTGCGGGGCGTTACGGGTCAGAGCTGGGCGGAAGACCGCTTCGTCAGGCCGTACTTGCCCGCGATCGCGTTCCACAGCCCCGACGCCTGCTTCTTGGCGAGGGTCGCCTCGCCGCTGGCGCGGTCGCCCTGGGCGGCGTCGGGCGTACGGCGGGCGTGGCCGTGCTTGCAGCCCTTGTCCTTGCCGGACTGGTCGGCCCAGGCGGCGTAGTGGTTGTCGGCGGACGCGGACGCCTGCCACGCCTTGGTGAGTTCGGCGGTGAGCCTGGCGTTGTTCGGCAGCTTGTCGACGGCGACCTTCTGGAGCCGGGTGACCAGCTCGCCGCGCTGGCGGGCCGCGTCGCGCAGGCTCGTGGCGGCCGCGTCCAGCTTGTCGCAGCCGCGGATGTCGGCGACCGCGCCGATGACGGCGTCGCGGCTGTTGTTGCTGTCGGCGAGCAGCTTGTCGAGCTCGACGGCCTGCGCCTTGGCGGGGTCGGCGGGGGCCTTGCCGTCACCGCCGCCGGTGGTCGGGGTGCTCGCGGCGATGGGCGCGTTGTCGTTCTTCTTCTCGCCGCCGCCCCCGCCGGTGCCGCTGATCAGATACCCGGCGCCGAGCCCGAGGACGGCGAGGCCGACGCCGATGGCGGCGATCAGGCCGAGACGGGAGCGGCGCGGGGGCTCGTCGTCGTACGAGTCGTACGGGGCCTGGTGCTGCGGGGGCTGGTACGCCGGGGCGGCCTGCTGCTGGGGCTGCACCTGGACCTGGACCGGCGGGGCCGGGGCGAACCGGGGCAACTGCTGGTTCTCACCCGGGCGTTGGCCCTGCGGCGGCCCGTCGGTACGGAAGAGGCTGTCGAACTCGGCGGGCGGCTGCCGCTCCTCGGGCGCGCCCGGACGTATGCCGTACGGCGTGTCCTGCGGGGCGGCCGGAACCGGCGGCAGGTACTGGGTCGCCTCGGCGCCGCCGGGGGCCTCCGGGGGGAGGGCGCCCGGAGATGCCGGGGGTACGGGCGCGAGGAACTGGGTGGCGTCGGAGGCGCTGGGGGCGGCTGGGACGGGCGCGATGTACTGGGTGGCGTCGGAGGCGCCGGGGGCGGGCGGGACGGGCGCGATGTACTGGGTCGCGTCCGAGGCGTTCGCCGGGGGCGGGGTGAGGTACTGCGTCTCCTCGGCGCCGCCGCCGTCCGCCGGGACGGGGGCGATGTACTGCGTGGCGTCGCCGCTCTCGGCGGGCAGGGGCTGTCCCCAGACGGGCGCCGGGTCCTGCGGACCCCATGGCTGCCCCCAGGGCTGAGCCCCGGGCGGCCCCGGGGGCAGCGGGGCGGATCCGTCGGCGGGCAGCACGACGCCCTCGTGTGCGGGCCGTACAGCGGGCAGCTGCGGCTCGTCACCCTGTCGGCTCTGCGTCACCGGGACTCCTACGCGTGGGACTACGGAATCATCGAGCCACGCTACCGGGTCCGTGGGGCGGGGTGCCACGCCCACCCGGTTCAG
Source organism: Streptomyces sp. NPDC059994 (assembly GCF_042737755.1). Lineage (NCBI taxonomy): Bacteria > Bacillati > Actinomycetota > Actinomycetes > Kitasatosporales > Streptomycetaceae > Streptomyces > Streptomyces sp. NPDC059994. The sequence goes on along the minus strand of NZ_JBHWUR010000047.1, from coordinate 355 downwards.
CGCGGGGGGCTGCGCCTCGGGCCCGGTGTTCGTCCGTGGGTTCGGTGGGGGCTGGTCGCGCGGTTCCGCGCGCCTTTTCCGGTCCGGGGTTTGTCTGCGGGTTCGGTGGGGGCTGGTCGCGCGGTTCCCCGCGCCCCTAGGTAACTCCAGTCCCTCGGGCGTGCGAGGGGCGGGCACCCTGGCACGTTCAGCCGCTCCGGCGTGAGGGGAGCGAGGGCCAGGCGCCTTCAGCCCCTCCGGCGTGCGAGGGGCGGCGCCCTGGCGAATTCAGCCCCTCCGGCGTTTGAGGAGCGGGGTGCGGGGCGGAGCCCCGAAGCGGGGGCGGGGGCGCAGCCCCCGTAAGCGGGGTGCAGGG
>NZ_JBHWUR010000046.1:0-54262 GCF_042737755.1 Streptomyces sp. NPDC059994 | reverse complement strand
CCCCCGGACCCCCCGTTTGCCCGCGGGCCGTGCGTGCCCGCTCGCGCGATTCCCGCGCCCCCAGGTACTCAGGGGCGCGGGGAACCGCGCGCTCAGCCGACGATGGCTCGCAGACGAACCACCGCGTAACCAGGCACGTCAGGGGCGCGGGGAACCGCGCGACCAGCCCACGACGGGCCGCGGACGAACAGGGGCCGGGGGCGAACCCCCCCGGGGCTCAAACTGCCGCGCGCGGCAAGCGGGTTGCCAAGTACGCGGCCGCCGCCATCAGCACCGCCCCCGCCACGAACACCACATCCATCCCCGTCGTGAGCGCATGAACCCCCGACGCGTGCGACGGACCGTGCAGCGTGCGCAGCGCGCTCGTCGAGCCGCCCGGCCCCTTCGACTCGTACACCCGGCTCAGGATCGTGCCGAACACCGCCGCCCCCAGCGCGTTGCCCAGCGTCTGGAAGAACCGGACCCCCGTCGTCGCGACACCCAGCTGACGGGCCGGGGCCGCGGCCTGCACGATATGGATCAGCTGGCCGATCAGCAGGCCGAACCCCATGCCCATCAGGAGCAGTTCGGCCCGGATCTGCCACAGGTTCGTGGCCACCCGCGTCGTGGCCAGCAGGCCCAGCGCCGCCGTCGCCGCGACCGTACCCGTCAGCACGAACGTCTTCTGCGACCAGCCGCGCGCCCCCAGCCGCTCCGAGCCGAGCCCGACGGCGGTCATCCCGATGGCCATCGGGATCAGATACAGGCCCGCCGAGGTGGCCTCGATGCCCCGGACGACCTGGAGGTAGATCATCACGTAGACCAGGGTGCCCATCATGGCCGCGCCGACCAGCCCCTGGATGGCGAAGCCGAGGCGGACCGCCGGGACCTTGAACATGGACAGCGGCAGGATCGGTTCGGCGGCGGTCGTCTGGCGGCGCAGGAACAGCGCCAGCGAGGCCACGCCGGTGACCGCGAGCCCGATGATCACCGGCGACGACCAGGCGTAGTCCTTGCCGCCCCACTCCGTCACCAGCAGCAGCGAGACCGAGAAGGCCGCGGCGAGCGCCGCGCCGGGGTAGTCGATGCGGTGGCGTACGGGAGCGACCGGCAGCCGCAGGACGACCACCGCCGCGGCGAGCACGGCGAGGCCGACCGGCAGGTTCACGTAGAAGATCCAGCGCCAGCTCGCGTGGTCGGCGAGTGTGCCGCCGACCCACGGGCCGAGCGCCATCCCGGCCCCGGCGACGATTCCGCCGATGCTGCCGCCCTTGCCCCGGCCGCCCCCGCCGTCCCCGTCCCCGGGGCCCTTCAGCTGGGCGATCACCACCATCGTCACGCTCATCAGGCCGCCACCGCCGATGCCCTGCACGGCCCGCGCCGCGATCAGTTCGCCCATGGACTGAGCGGCCCCGCACAGCGCCGAGCCGGCCAGGAACGTGGCGATCGCGCCCACGAAGACCTTCTTGGCGCCGATCGTGTCGCACAGCTTCCCGTACAGCGGCAGCACCGCCGCCGAGGCGAGCGCGAACGAGCTGATCAGCCACGGGATCTTGTCGACGCCGTGGACCGGGTCGAGGTCGCGGACGATCGGGACGGTCGCGGCCGACACGATGTTCGTGTCGAGGACCGCGAGCAGGATCGTCACCAGGCAGACGGCGAAGCCGATCCTGACCTGGCCCGCGGACATGACCGGGGCCGGACGCGCCCCCTCCTCGGCGCTCGTCGGCCGCGCCGTTTTCGGCATGGGTGTGCTCAGGGTCCTGGGCATGGTGGATTCCCCCTCCGGTGCGGCAGTCGGGGCCGCTCGCCGTAGTCGTGGGCACCACCCTGACCCACATTCTGTACTGAGTCAACTTTTCATCCTGGACTAAAATTCATCCTGGTACAGTGGCGGCCATGGCGGAGTACGTGCAGAAGGCCGCACCGGCCCATATGGGCCTGCGGGAACGCAAGAAGTGGCAGACCCGGCGCAGGCTCATGGCCGCCGCCCTCGACCTCTTCGCCCAGCGCGGCTACGACAAGGTCTCGGTCGCCGAGATCGCCGAGGCGGCGGACGTCTCGAAGATGACCGTCTTCAACCACTTCGACTCGAAAGAGGACCTGGCGCTCCGGCCGATGGAGGAGCACAGCGACGACGTGGTCCGCGCCGTCCGTGAGCGCCCGGCGGGCGAGTCCGCCGTCGCCGCCGTGCGCGCCCACTACCTGGCGGCCGTCGAGGCCCGCGACGCGTCCATCGGCCTCAGCGACGACCCGCTGGTGCTCCAGCTGCTGCGGCTCATCATGGAGACCCCGGTGCTGCTGAACCGCGCCCGCACCGCCCTCGTACGCAGCTCCGACCTGGTCGCCGAGGCGCTGGGCGAGGAGACCGGGGACCGGGTGCTCGCCCGGGTCGCGGCGGCCCAGCTGATGGGCACGCGCGCGACGCTGGTCAGCGAGAACCACCGCCGCCTGCTGCTCGGCGACCCGGCGGAGGACATCGCCCCGGACGCCGTCCGCCTGGCCGACCGCGCCTTCGACCTGGTCGAATTCGGCCTCGGCGACTTCGCGACGAAGGGGTAGCGCTTCGCTGGCTCAGTCGGGTTTTCGGCCGCGGACCGTGCTGGGTCGCTCGCTCCCCCAAGTTCTCGGCTTCGCTCGAACAGGGGGGACCCCCATCGCGGCGGAGCCGCAAAATGTCAGGGCCCCGCGCCCCTAACTGCCTAGGGGCGCGGGGAACTGCGCGCTCAGCCCCCACCGGGCCGCAGCCGAACCTGTAAGCCCCAAGCCACCGCATAGGCTCGCGATCATGCCTCCCGCCAAGAAGCGCACACGCAGCTACGACCCGGTGAAGACCCGCGCCGCCGTCCTCGCCCAGTTCGCGCACGTACGGGAAGCGGTGGCGCGTCTCGCGCCCGACGTGCTGGAGCGGCCGACCCGGCTGGTGGGCTGGACCGTGCACGACCTCGCCGCGCATCTGGCGCGGGCCGTGGACGTGGTCGCCCGGAACCTGGCCGAGCCGGCGCCCGCCCCCGGCCGCCCGGACGTCACCCTGCCGGACTGGCCGTTCGCCACTGCCGCGGCCGCCGCCCGCACCCCGGACGGCGAGGGCGCCCCGGACCTCGCCTCCCTCTACGCCGACGTGGCCGCCCGCACCGGGCAGCTGCTCCCGGGCGCCGAGGACACCCGGCTCGTCAGGACGGCCCTCGGCACCATGACCCTCGCCGACCACCTGGTCACGCGCACGGTCGAGCTCTGCGTCCACACCGACGACCTGAACGACGCCGTGCCCGGCCTGGACATCCCGTACGACCGCCAGGCGCTCGCCGCCTGCACCCGGCTGCTCGCCGACGCGCTCGCGGTGAAGGCGCCGGGCGGCTCGGTCGAGGTGCGCGTCCCGCCGTACGCGGTGGTGCAGTGCGTCGAGGGCCCGAAGCACACCCGGGGCACGCCCCCGAACGTCGTGGAGACCGACCCGCTCACCTGGATGCGGCTCGCCGCCGGGCGCAGGGCGTGGGCGGACGAGCTGGACGGGGGGCGGGTTGCGGCGAGCGGGGAGCGGGCGGACCTCTCCGCACTCCTGCCGGTGCTTTCCCGCTGAGGAATGCGGCCCGGCCGAGGTGGTCATATGGCTACGGCAGGTGACTACCGGCCGGGCCCCCGCCGGGGCTCGCGCGACCTCCGTCACATTTCCCGACCGGCCCCTTCACCGGCCTTTTCCCGCCAGGGCGGGAAAAGGCCTGCTCCACCCCGTCCGGCAGATGCCACAAACCGCCCACCACCCCCACCTTGTCCGTATCCCCAATTCGGACCAGTGGTCGATCTCGCCTACACTCGGTGGCGTGCCACGTGGTGACGGTCGACTCAATCATGATCTGCTCCCCGGCGAGAAAGGCCCCCAGGACGCTTGCGGCGTCTTCGGCGTCTGGGCTCCGGGTGAAGAGGTCGCCAAGCTCACTTACTTCGGGCTTTACGCCCTCCAGCATCGGGGCCAGGAATCCGCGGGTATCGCGGTGAGCAACGGCTCCCAGATCCTCGTCTTCAAGGACATGGGGCTTGTTTCCCAGGTCTTCGACGAGACCTCTCTCGGTTCGCTCCAAGGTCATATCGCGGTCGGTCACGCCCGCTACTCGACCACCGGTGCCTCCGTGTGGGAGAACGCGCAGCCGACGTTCCGGGCAACCGCCCACGGCTCGATCGCGCTCGGCCACAACGGCAACCTGGTGAACACCGCCCAGCTGGCGGAGATGGTCGCCGGCCTGCCGAAGGAGAACGGTCGCGCGACCCAGGTCGCCGCCACCAACGACACCGATCTCGTCACCGCCCTGCTCGCGGGGCAGACCGACGACGACGGCAAGCCGCTCACCGTCGAGGAAGCGGCCGCCAAGGTCCTTCCGCAGGTGCAGGGCGCGTTCTCGCTGGTCTTCATGGACGAGCAGACGCTCTACTGCGCCCGTGACCCGCAGGGCATCCGCCCGCTGGTCATCGGCCGGCTGGAGCGCGGCTGGGTGGTCGCCTCCGAGACCGCCGCCCTCGACATCTGCGGCGCCAGCTTTGTGCGCGAGATCGAGCCGGGCGAGCTCGTCGCCATCGACGAGAACGGTCTCCGGACCTCTCGATTTGCGGAAGCGAAGCCCAAGGGCTGTGTCTTCGAGTACGTCTACCTGGCGCGTCCCGACACCGACATCGCCGGGCGGAACGTCTACCTCTCCCGTGTGGAGATGGGACGGAAACTCGCCAAGGAAGCGCCTGTCGACGCCGACCTGGTGATAGCGACTCCCGAGTCCGGCACCCCCGCCGCCATCGGCTACGCGGAGGCCAGCGGCATTCCGTACGGCTCGGGCCTGGTCAAGAACGCCTATGTCGGGCGGACCTTCATCCAGCCCTCGCAGACCATCCGCCAGCTGGGTATCCGCCTCAAGCTGAACCCGCTGAAGGAAGTCATCCGGGGCAAGCGCCTGGTGGTCGTGGACGACTCGATCGTCCGCGGCAACACCCAGCGCGCGCTCGTGAAGATGCTCCGCGAGGCCGGGGCCGCCGAGGTCCACATCCGGATCTCGTCCCCGCCGGTCAAGTGGCCGTGCTTCTTCGGCATCGACTTCGCGACCCGCGCCGAGCTGATCGCCAACGGCATGACGATCGAGGAGATCGGCACCTCCCTGGGCGCCGACTCGCTCTCGTACATCTCGACGGACGCGATGATCGAGGCGACGACCATCCCCAAGGACAACCTCTGCCGCGCCTGCTTCGACGGGGTCTACCCGATGGAGCTCCCGGACCCCGAGCTGCTCGGCAAGCAGCTCCTGGAGACCGAGCTCGCGGCCGGCCCCGCCGCCACGGCCGCGGCCGACGCGCTGCGCCGCCCGTAGGCGCCCGCAAACCCTGCAGTACGACACGAAAGTTCTCACTGTCATGTCTGAGACCACTGGTGCCAGCTACGCAGCCGCGGGCGTCGACATCGAGGCGGGCGATCGCGCCGTCGAGCTGATGAAGGAGTGGGTGAAGAAGACCAAGCGCCCCGAGGTGCTCGGTGGCCTCGGCGGTTTCGCCGGGCTCTTCGACGCCTCCGCCCTCAAGCGCTACGAGCGCCCGCTGCTCGCCTCCGCGACCGACGGCGTCGGCACGAAGGTCGACCTCGCCCGCCGCCTCGGCGTGTACGACACGATCGGCCACGACCTCGTCGGCATGGTCGTCGACGACCTCGTGGTGTGCGGTGCCGAGCCGCTGTTCATGACCGACTACATCTGCGTCGGCAAGGTGCACCCCGAGCGGGTCGCCGCCATCGTGAAGGGCATCGCCGAGGGCTGTGTCCTCGCGGGCTGCGCGCTGGTCGGCGGCGAGACCGCCGAGCACCCGGGCCTGCTCGGCCCGGACGACTTCGACGTCGCCGGCGCCGGTACGGGCGTGGTGGAGTACGACCGGCTGCTCGGCGCGGATCGCATCCGTACGGGTGACGTCGTCATCGCCATGGCGTCGTCCGGACTTCACTCGAACGGGTACTCACTCGTCCGGCATGTGCTCTTCGACCGGGCGAAGATGTCGCTGGAGCAGCAGGTCGAGGAGTTCGGGCGGACCCTGGGCGAGGAGCTCCTGGAGCCGACCAAGATCTACTCGCTGGACTGCCTGGCCCTGACCCGTACGACCGAGGTACACGGTTTCAGCCATGTCACCGGCGGCGGTCTCGCCAACAACCTGGCCCGGGTCATCCCCGACCACCTGCACGCCACGGTCGACCGCTCGACCTGGGCGCCGGGCGCGGTCTTCGACCTGGTGGGCACGGCCGGCAAGGTCGAGCGGCTGGAGCTGGAGAAGACGCTGAACATGGGCGTCGGCATGATCGCGATCGTCCCCGAGGCATCGGTGGACGTGGCCCTGACGACCCTCGCGGACCGCGGTGTGGACTCCTGGGTCGCGGGTCGGATCACCGAGCGCGGCGAGCACGCCACGGGCGCCGAGCTGACTGGCACGTATTCAAAGTAGAAGCGCCGCCAAGCAAGCCACTACAGGCAGCACGAAACCCGGTCTGGGGCGAAGGCCCCGGACCGGGTCGTTGTGCTCAGAGCAGCAGAAGTGAAAGTTGCTGCGAAAGCGGGAACAGCGAAGTCAAGCGCCGCGGCGCTGCGACGACGGGCCGGACTCTTCGTCCTCGTCCTCGTCATCGGTGCCGTACAAATCCGCATAGCGGGCGTACGGGTCGTCATCCTCGTCGTCCTCCAGTGGCTCCGCGTTAGGCGGTTGGCTCACTGCCGGATTCGGAGTAGATGCGCCCAGCTCGTTGGCCAGACGCGACAGATCAGTCCCGCCGCTGCTGTACTTCAGCTGGCGGGCGACCTTGGTCTGCTTGGCCTTTGCCCGGCCGCGCCCCATGGCTCGACCCCCTCGGTGACGGGGCTCAACGGCCCCAGAGTCTTGACACGCGTTCATGAGTCGGAACGGGCTCTCCGTGGAGAGACCGTGTCCGTAGGGCTTCAACGGTACCTGCTTCCGCGGCCATACGGTACGCCGCCCGCATGACGTGCCACTTGGCAGAACCCGCAAGGAGCCCTTTCCTCGCTGGTCAACCGCGATTTTAACCCCTTCTTGGCCTCCGACCCGCCGACCGGCGTGAGTCTTCTCTCGCCGGTCGGCGGATCGGCTGCCCGGGGGCGTCAGGGCCGGCGCGCCTCGGCCATGCGCTGCTCGGCGATCCGGTCGGCCGCGGCGGCCGGCGGAATGCCGTCTTCCTTCGCACGTGCGAATATGGCCAGCGTGGTGTCGAAGATCTTCGCGGCCTTCGCCTTGCAGCGGTCGAAGTCGAAGCCGTGCAGCTCGTCGGCGACCTGGATCACGCCACCGGCGTTGACCACGTAGTCGGGCGCGTAGAGGATCGCGCGGTCCGCGAGGTCCTTCTCGACGCCCGGGTGCGCCAGCTGGTTGTTGGCCGCGCCGCACACGATCTTCGCGGTGAGGACCGGGACGCTCTCGTCGTTCAGGGCGCCGCCGAGCGCGCAGGGGGCGTAGATGTCCAGCCCCTCCACACGGATGAGCGCGTCCGTGTCGGCGACCGCGGTGACGCTGCCCGGGTGCTTGTCGAGGATCCGGCGTACCGATTCCTCACGCACATCGGTGATCACGACCTCGGCGCCGTCCGCCACCAGGTGCTCCACCAGGTAGTGGCCCACCTTGCCGACGCCCGCGACGCCGACCTTGCGGCCGCGCAGCGTCGGGTCGCCCCACAGGTGCTGGGCGCTGGCCCGCATGCCCTGGAAGACGCCGAAGGCGGTGAGCACGGAGGAGTCGCCCGCGCCGCCGTTCTCGGGGGAGCGGCCGGTCGTCCACCGGCACTCGCGCGCCACGACGTCCATGTCCGCCACATACGTGCCGACGTCGCACGCCGTCACGTAACGGCCGCCGAGCGAGGCCACCATCCGCCCGTAGGCGAGGAGCAGTTCGTCCGTCTTGGCCGTCTCCGGATCACCGATGATCACGGCCTTGCCGCCGCCGTGGTCGAGCCCGGCCATGGCGTTCTTGTAGGACATGCCGCGGGAGAGGTTGAGCGCGTCGGCGACGGCCTCGGCCTCGCTCGCGTAGGGGTAGAAGCGCGTTCCGCCGAGGGCCGGGCCCAGGGCGGTGGAGTGGATGGCGATGACGGCTTTGAGGCCCGAGGCGCGGTCCTGGCACAGCACGACTTGTTCATGGCCGCCCTGGTCCGAACGGAACAGGGTGTGCAGAACGTCTGCTGAGCTGACAGCGTCGCCGGTCACATCGGTCACGGTGGTGACTCCCAAGTACGAAGCGGCGTTTGGCGGCCCGCTTGTGGGTGGGGCGGGCCACGTCGCGGCCCGCCCGGGGCCGCGCTGGGAGCAGAGTAAGTCCTACGCGTCCGTAGATCAGGCGCAGTGCCGAGGATCACCCTCCGTCCCCGCGTGCGCGTGGGACGATGCGACGCATGGCGGTGGTGTCCTCGGTGATCGTCCCGTACGCGTCCTATCTGCGGGTGTACGAGCCGCTGGCGGCCTTCCCCGAACCGGAGCGCGCCCACTGGACCCGTTACGCGGAGCGCGGGCGTACCCCGGATGCCCAGGACGAACTCCGGCGCGCGCTGGCGGATCTGCTGCCGACCCCGCCGGTGGCGGTGCCGGTCCACGAGAGCGCGGACGCGTTCGTGGCCGAGGTCGACGGGGTGGTGTGCGTCTGCCCGTGGCGGACCCGGCTGCGCGGCTGGCAGGCCCTGGAGGGGCTGCCCGGCCAGTTCCCGGCGCCGGTGCTCGACGCGCTGCTGCCGCCGGTGGTGCGCCGGCAGGCCGCGGCGGACTACGAGCGGTGGCGGGAGAAGAACCCGGACGCCCGGCCGTGGATCCTGACAGCGGTCTGGCACATCCCTGTGAGCTGGTTCACGGTCTTTTCGGACGAAGAGAGGGAGTATGTCCGGGCGGAGAGCGGTGCGGCGCCCGTGCTGCGCTACCGCACCCCGATGGTCCAGGCCCGGCGCCGCCTCGCGTGGGCGCTCAGGACGCTGCGCGACCACATCGACGAGGGGCCTCTGACCGAGGAGCTCGTCGAGGTGGGGAGCTGGCTGGAGGAGTTCCATCCGCGCTCGCTGGTCGAGCTGGACTACGGGGGGCTGGTGCACGCCCTGCCGCAGGCGCGCCTGGAGGAGGACCGCTCGGCGGCCGACGTGGCCGAGGGGATCGCCGCACTGCGCGCCGGGGACGGCGCGGGGGCGGCCAGGGCGTACGAACGCTTCACGGAGCGCTGGCGGGCCGTCAGGGAGCGCCGGCTCGCGAACTGAGGGACCGTCGGACCGAGGGGGCGTCGGCACGGGCCGCGCGCTGACCCGTTCGGGTGAGCGTCTTCGTACGGTTGAGTGACCTTTCCGGCCGTGTGCTCGGGACGTAGGTCCTGATCCGGGCCTTTGCCTCAAGCGTGATGGACCGCACTTTCTGGGCCCTTGCGTCGATCCCCCACCCTCGTGCCAAAATAGGACAAGGAGTCCGGTGAGGGCTCCTTCCGTCCAACTGTGGGCGGATTGCTTGGTATTGCCTGCTATGGGGGGTCTGATGACTCCTGATCGCTCTGTGACTGATCGTCACTGTGGCGTGACTGTCCGCTATGGCATGGTCCATCGGCTTCCGTCGCTGATGAACACCTGGGAGGGCAATTCCATCGGTTTGGCCGACGTGGCTGGACGGATGGTGTAGTTGTAGTGCCGAGGACAAGCCGTTCGTCCTATAACCGACTCGGCTCGCGTCCGCCATTTCGGGCAACGCGGGTCAAGGTGCAGAATTTAGAGGAAAGAACCGAGAAGGTTCGGTTCTCCCGAGGAGGCCGCTCATGACCGCTCGCACCCCTGATGCCGAGCCGCTGCTGACCCCGGCTGAGGTTGCCACGATGTTCCGCGTGGACCCGAAGACGGTCACCCGCTGGGCGAAGGCGGGCAAGCTCACGTCCATCCGCACGCTGGGTGGACACCGCCGGTACCGCGAAGCAGAGGTCCGTGCGCTGCTTGCGGGTATTCCGCAGCAGCGTAGCGAGGCCTGAACAACACCCCGATAACGGGCATTCCGGGGCCCCCATCCCGGTCGCCCACCCCATAGCTCCACTGGCGACAGGCCTGCCCCAACGGGCTCACCGTCACATCGGCCGCGCTGGACTCCGCCGGGTCCAGCGCGGTCTTTTTTATGCCCCGATCCGGGACGGTCCGGGCCGTCTGGGGGTGCTTCGCGGGGCTTGCCGCAGACCCCTCCGGAGGTGGTGCAATTGCACATATTAAATTGGGAGGTTGTAGGTACGGTGTAAGTTCCCCGCTTCCCAAAACTTGTTCGGTGACTCCCGTCACACCCCCGCGACGGTCCTCTGGACAGAGCCTGCCACCGTCGGGGGCGCGGCCAACCCGCCATTGGTCACCGCTCGGCGGGACTTTCGTCCTCGGGCAGAGGCTCGGACAGTGCCTCGGGGCGCGGCTCGCGGCGCGGCTCGCGGAGCGGCTCAAGGAGTGCGAGGAGGGGTTCGGGCTCCGAGGGCTCCATGGCGAGCCGCAGGAGGCGCGAACAGACGGGGCAGTGCCGGGTGACATGCCGGTAGCCGCTCGCGGCCGACAGATGGGCGCGCAGCAGCGCCCGAGTCTCGTGCCTCACGGACGACGCCGTCATGCGCCACCTCCCGGGTGGGACCCGCTGCCTTCTCCCTGGGTACCGGGGGCAGATGACTCCGTCAAGACGGCCGGAAACGCCAAGTGGGCCCGGATCCATAAGGATCCGGGCCCACTCGGTACTGCGGCCCTGACGGGATCTGCTGTGTCTGATTCGCGGCTCCGCCGCGGGGCGCGGCCCCGGGAGGCCCCGAACAGCACCGGAGCCCGCATCCGGGAAGGATGCGGGCTCCGATTTCACTGCGGTCCTGACGGGATTTGAACCCGCGGCCTCCACCTTGACAGGGTGGCGAGCACTCCAAACTGCTCCACAGGACCAGGTTTCGCAGCCTGTGCTTGCTCCTTGGCTGCGAGAGAAACTGTACAGCAGGTCAGCTGGTCAGGTCGAACTCACTCAGGGAGAGGGGTCCGTCACGGCGCCGCCGCGTCGATCGCCTTCACGATCCGCTTGTCCGAGACGGGGAACGCGGTGCCCAGGGCGTGCGCGAAGTAGCTCACCCGCAGCTCCTCGATCATCCAGCGGATGTCCAGCACCTCCCGCGGCACCGGCCGCCCCTGGGGCATCTGCTCAAGGAGCCACGCGTACTCGTCCTGCATCTCGTGGACCTTCTCCATGCGCGTGGTGTCGCGCTGCACGGACGTCGGCATCTGCTGCAGGCGCCGGTCCACCGCCACCAGATAGCGCATCAGGTCCGGCAGCCGGCGCAGCCCCGTCGCGGTCACGAACCCGGCCGGCACCAGGGCCGCCAGCTGCTCCCGTACGTCCTGGAGGTTGTTGATCAGGACCAGGCTGTTCGTGGCCTTCAGACGGCGCTCACAGGCCTGCCAGGCGGCCAGGATCTGCTGGACCTGTCCGACGGTCCGTACGGTCGCGTCGACGAGGTCGGCGCGCACCTTGTCGTACAGCTTGCGGAACGACTCCTCGTCCCACGCCGGGCCCCCGTGGTCCGCGATCAGCTTGTCGGCGGCGGCCATCGCGCAGTCGTCGAAGAGCGCCTGGACCGAGCCGTGCGGATTGCGGGACAGGGCGAGCTTGTGCTGGTTCGTCAGCTTGTCCGAGGCGAACTTCGCCGGGTTCACCGGGATGTTCAGGAGGATCAGCTTCCGGGTGCCGCGCCACATCGCCTGCTGCTGCTCGGCCTCGGTGTCGAAGAGCCGTACGGAGACGGTCTCGCCGGAGTCGACCAGCGCCGGGTACGCCTTGACCGGCTGGCCCGCGCGCTTGGTCTCGAAGACCTTCGTCAGGGTGCCGATCGTCCAGTCGGTGAGGCCCGTGCGCTCGATGGACACGCCGCCCGAGGGAGCGGCCGCCGCGGCGGCCTGGGAGAGCGCCTGACGGGCCTTGGGGCGCAGCTGGAGCTTGAGCGCCTCCAGGTCCTTGTCCTCGGCCAGCTTGCGGCGCCGCTCGTCGACGATCCGGTACGTGATCTTCAGGTGGTCCGGGACGCGCGTCAGGTCGAAGTCGTCGGCCGTGACCGGGACCCCGACCATCCGCTGGAGCTCGCGCGCCAGCGTCACCGGCAGCGGCTCCTGCAACGGCACCGCACGCTCCAGGAACTTCGCCGCGAAGTTCGGCGCGGGCACGTAGTGGCGGCGGATCGGCTTGGGCAGCGAGCGGATGAGCTCGGTGACGACCTCCTCGCGCAGGCCCGGGATCTGCCAGTCGAAGCCCTCGTCCGTGACCTGGTTGAGGACCTGGAGGGGGATGTGGACGGTGACGCCGTCCGCGTCCGCGCCCGGCTCGAACTGGTAGGTGACCTTGAACTTCAGTCGGTCCTGGCGCCAGTTGTCCGGATAGTCGTCCTTGGTGACGGCTAGCGCCGACTCCCGGATGAGCATCTCCCGCTCGAAGTCCAGGAACTCCGGCTCGTCGTGCCGCTTGTGCTTCCACCAGGAGTCGAAGTGGGCGCCGGAGACGACGTGTTCGGGCACCCGCTGGTCGTAGAAGTCGAAGAGCGTCTCGTCGTCGACCAGGATGTCGCGGCGCCGCGCCCGGTGCTCCAGCTCCTCGACCTCGGTCAGGAGCTTGCGGTTGTCGGCGAAGAACTTGTGGTGGGTGCGCCAGTCGCCCTCGACCAGCGCGTTGCGGATGAACAGCTCGCGCGAGGCCTCCGCGTCGATGCGGCCGTAGTTCACCTTGCGGTTGGCGACGATCGGCACGCCGTACAGCGTGACCCTCTCGTACGCCATCACCGCGGCCTGGTCCTTCTCCCAGTGCGGCTCGCTGTAGGTGCGCTTGACCAGGTGCTGGGCGAGCGGCTCGATCCACTCTGGCTCGACCTTCGCGTTGACCCGAGCCCACAGGCGGGAGGTCTCCACGAGCTCGGCCGACATGAGGACCTTGGGCTGCTTCTTGAAGAGCGCGGACCCCGGGAAGATCGCGAACTTGGCGCCGCGGGCGCCCAGGTACTCGTTCTTGTCGGTGTCCTTGAGCCCGATGTGCGAGAGCAGACCCGCCAGGAGCGAGGTGTGCACCGACTGCTCGGGGGCGTCCTCCTCGTTGAGGTGGATGCCCATGGTCTTGGCGACCGTCCGCAGCTGGGAGTAGATGTCCTGCCACTCGCGGATGCGCAGGAAGTTCAGGTACTCCTGCTTGCACATCCGGCGGAAGCTGGAGGAGCCGCGCTCCTTCTGCTGCTCGCGCACGTACCGCCACAGGTTGAGGAAGGCGAGGAAGTCGCTGGTCTCGTCCTTGAAGCGGGCGTGCTGCTGGTCGGCCTGCGTCTGCTTGTCGGACGGCCGCTCGCGCGGGTCCTGGATGGAGAGCGCGGCCGCGATGACCATGACCTCACGGACACAGCCGTTCTTGTCGGCCTCCAGGACCATCCGGGCGAGCCGCGGGTCGACCGGCAGCTGCGCGAGCTTGCGGCCCATCGGGGTCAGCCGCTTGCGGGGGTCCTTCTCCGCCGGGTCCAGCGCGTGCAGCTCCTGGAGGAGCTGGACGCCGTCGCGGATGTTGCGGTGGTCCGGCGGGTCGATGAAGGGGAACTTCTCGATCTCGCCGAGCCCGGCGGCGGTCATCTGGAGGATGACGGAGGCCAGGTTGGTACGGAGGATCTCCGCGTCGGTGAACTCCGGCCGGGAGAGGAAGTCGTCCTCGGAGTAGAGCCGGATGCAGACGCCGTCGCTGGTACGGCCGCAGCGGCCCTTGCGCTGGTTGGCGCTGGCCTGCGAGACCGCCTCGATGGGCAGCCGCTGCACCTTGGTGCGGTGGCTGTAGCGGGAGATACGGGCGGTGCCCGGGTCGATCACGTACTTGATGCCCGGGACGGTCAGGGAGGTCTCGGCGACGTTGGTCGCGAGAACGATCCTGCGACCGGTGTGCTGCTGGAAGACGCGGTGCTGCTCGGCGTGGCTCAGGCGCGCGTACAGCGGCAGAACCTCGGTGGACCGCAGGTTCTTCTTGTTGAGCGCGTCCGCCGTGTCACGGATCTCGCGCTCGCCGGAGAGGAAGACCAGGATGTCGCCGGGGCCCTCGGACTGGAGCTCGTCGACGGCGTCGCAGATCGCGGTGATCTGGTCGCGGTCCGAGTCGTCCGAGTCCTCTTCGAGGAGCGGGCGGTAGCGCACCTCGACGGGGTACGTACGCCCGCTGACCTCGACGACCGGCGCCTCCCCGAAGTGGCGCGAGAAGCGCTGGGGGTCGATGGTCGCCGAGGTGATGACGACCTTCAGGTCGGGGCGCCTGGGCAGCAGCTGGGCCAGATAGCCCAGCAGGAAGTCGATGTTGAGGGACCGCTCGTGGGCCTCGTCGATGATGATCGTGTCGTACGCGCGCAGCTCGCGGTCCGTCTGGATCTCCGCGAGCAGGATGCCGTCCGTCATCAGCTTGACGAAGGTCGCGTCCTGGTCGACCTGGTCGGTGAACCGGACCTTCCAGCCGACCGCCTCGCCGAGCGGGGTCTTCAGCTCGTCCGCGATGCGGTCCGCGACCGTACGGGCGGCGATCCGGCGGGGCTGGGTGTGCCCGATCATGCCGCGCACGCCCCGGCCCAGCTCCATACAGATCTTGGGGATCTGGGTGGTCTTGCCGGAGCCGGTCTCACCCGCGACGATCACGACCTGGTGGTCCCGTATCGCCTCCAGGATCGTGTCCTTCTTCTGGCTGACCGGGAGCTGCTCCGGGTACGTGATCCCGGGCATGCGGGAGGCCCGCCGGGCGACGCGCTCGGCGGACTTCGCGGCGTCGGCGGCGATCTCGTCGAGCACGGCCTGCCGGGCCTCGGGCTTCTTGATGCGGCGGGCGCCTTCGAGACGGCGGCCGAGCCGATGGGCGTCACGCAGCGAGATCTCGGCCAGCAGGGTCTGGAGATCGGCAAAGGAAGTAGACATACCTGGTTCAGGATCTCACCCGCCGACGACGAGTGGCGAACGCATTTCGGGTGCCGTCACCGGCCTGGCGCGCGGCCACCGGCCACCCCGTACCATTTCGGGCATGCCCCGCACCCACGCCCCGCACCGCCGCCTCGCGGCCGTGCTGCTGATGGTGCTCGGGGTGGTGACGGTGCTGCTGTGCGGTCCGTCCCCGGCGGCGGCCGCCCCGGGCGGGGCGCCGCGTACGCAGGTGTCCGCCCCGGTCGACGGCTCGCCCGGCTGCAAGCAGGGCGGCAAGCAGGACAAGGGCGGCGATCCGGCCGCGCCGGTGCGGGCCCGTACCGCGTACGACCAGGCCCCCGCGCTCGGCGGGCGGACCGTCCCGGCGGGACCCGTCGCCCAGGACGCCCACCACCGCGCCCCACCGGCCCGCGGCCCGACGCCTGCCGCGCCCACACCCGTCGAACTCTCCGTACTGAGGGTCTAGGCGGCCGGTCATTCACGACCGGCCGTCCCTTTCCCTTTTCCCGCCGCATCCCTGCCGCGGTACGTACACGGAGACCCGTATGTCCAAGTCCAAGGGCACCCCTGCGCCCAAGTCCAAGAAGCCGTTTCTGATCGGTGCCGCCGTGGCCGTGGCCGTGGCCGTCCTCGGGGCCGCCTCCTACCAGGCGACGTCCTCCGGCCCGCAGAAGAGCGGCTCCGCCTCCTCCTCCGACGCCGCCGAGCCGCCCGCCGGCACCTTCCCCGAGCTGGAGAAGCTGGCCCGCCGCGACGGCAAGGACCCGCTCGCCCAGGGCCGCGCGGACGCGCCCGTCGTGATGATCGAGTACGCCGACTTCAAGTGCTCGTACTGCGGCAAGTTCGCCCGCGACACCGAGCCCGCGCTGGTGAAGAAGTACGTCGACGCCGGCACCCTGCGCATCGAATGGCGCAACATGCCGATCTTCGGCGCCGAGTCGGAGGCCGCGGCCCGCGCGGCCTGGGCGGCCGGGCGGCAGGGCCGGTTCTGGCAGTTCCACACGGCGGCGTACGCCCGGGGCTCCAAGGAGAAGGGCTTCGGCAAGGACCGGCTGCGGGCGCTGGCCGGGCAGGCGGGCGTGGCCGACCTCGACCGTTTCGTACGGGACGCGGACGGCGACGCGGCGAAGGCAGCGGTGAAGAAGGACCAGGACGAGGCGTACGCGCTGGGCGCGAGCTCGACGCCGTCGTTCGTGATCAACGGCCGCCCGCTGGCCGGCGCCCAGCCGCTGGCCACCTTCGCGCAGGCCGTCGACGAGGCGGCCGAGTACAAGGCCGCGCAGGCCGCCGGCCCGAAGGGGACCGGAAAGTGACCCCGGGCATCGGCTATCTGGCCGCGTTCCTGGGCGGTCTGCTCGCGCTGCTCAGCCCGTGCAGCGCGCTGCTGCTCCCGGCCTTCTTCGCGTACTCGATCGACTCCGCCTCCCGCCTCCTGGCCCGCACCGGCATCTTCTACGCGGGCCTGGCCACCACCCTGGTCCCGCTCGGCGCGGCGGGCTCGTACGCGGGCCGTCTCTTCTACGGCCACCGGGACCAGCTGGTCCTCTTCGGCGGCTGGCTGATCATCGCGCTCGGCGCCGCCCAGATCCTCGGCATGGGCTTCGCCAGCCGCCGTATGACCGAGCTGTCCGGCCGCATCCGCCCGACCACGGCCGCCTCGGTCTACGCGCTCGGCGCGGTCTACGGTCTGGCGGGCTTCTGCGCCGGGCCCATCCTGGGCAGCGTCCTGACGGTGGCGGCGGTCAGCGGCAGCCCGGCCTACGGCGGTCTGCTGCTCGCGGTGTACGCGCTGGGCATGGCGGCCCCGCTGTTCCTGCTGGCGCTGCTCTGGGAGCGCTTCGGACTCGGCCGCCGCCGCTGGCTGCGCGGCCGGGTGGTGCGGCTCGGCCGCTTCGAGCTGCACACCACCTCGCTGCTCTCGGGCCTGTTCTTCATCGTCCTGGGCGGTCTGTTCCTGGCGTACGACGGGGCCACGGGCCTGCCCGGGCTGCTCGACGTCGACGACTCGTACGCGGCCGAGCAGTGGGCCCGCTCGCTCGGCGACACCGTCCCGGACTGGGCGCTGCTGGTGGGCGTGGTGGCGGTGGCGGGGCTCGTCCTCGGCGTACGCGGACGGCGCGGCCGGGAGCGCGCGCCGGAGTGAGGAACGACGAAGGGCCCCGTCCGGTGGACGGGGCCCTTCTGTTGTGGCTGGGGCCGGGGTCGAACCGGCGACCTATCGCTTTTCAGGCGATCGCTCGTACCAACTGAGCTACCCAGCCACGCAGTTCACAAGTGAACCGCAGCGGTCCTGACGGGATTTGAACCCGCGGCCTCCACCTTGACAGGGTGGCGAGCACTCCAAACTGCTCCACAGGACCAAGCTATGTGCGAGCACTAGTCTCGCACATGGTAAAGCGTGCCCCCAACGGGATTCGAACCCGTGCTACCGCCTTGAAAGGGCGGCGTCCTGGGCCACTAGACGATGAGGGCTAAGGGCCCGCCTGGGCGCTTTGCAGCGCGTCGGGGACGTCAGAAGCATATGGGATCGGAGGAGCTATCGCCAAAACGGTTTCCCGGGGGCCGGTCGGCGGCCCCCGGCCGGGGCGGCCGGGGCGGGTCCGCGCCCCATGCGTGACAATGGCCGCGTGCTGGAGATGACGCGCGAGGAGTTCGAGGAACTGGTCGCCGAGGCGCTGGACCGCATCCCGCCGGAGCTGACGCGGCTGATGGACAACGTCGCCGTGTTCGTCGAGGACGAGCCCGCCCCCGACGACCCCGAGCTGCTCGGGCTCTACGAGGGGACTCCGCTCACCGACCGCGGCGAGTGGTACGCGGGTGTGCTCCCCGACCGGATCACCATCTACCGGGGCCCGGCCCTGCGGATGTGCGAGTCGCGCGAGGACGTGGTCGCCGAGACCGAGGTGACCGTCGTCCACGAGATCGCCCACCACTTCGGCATCGACGACGACCGGCTGCACGCCCTGGGCTACGGGTGAGCACGCCCGAGCGGCCGGAGGCGATCGACTCCGACGTCGACCTCCACGTTCCCGCCCAGCGCGCCGAGACGGCCGGGGGCGCGAAGTGGCCGGTGCTCGCGGTGATCTCGGCGGGCGGGGCGCTGGGGGCGAGCGCCCGGTACGGGCTCGCGCTGGCCTGGCCGGTGCGGGCCGGCGGCTTCCCGTGGTCGACGCTGCTGATCAACGTCCTGGGCTGCGCCCTCATCGGCGTCCTGATGCCGCTGATCAGCGAGGGCGGGCGGCGCGCACACCATCTGGTGCGGCCGTTCCTCGGCGTCGGCGTGCTCGGCGGCTTCACCACCTTCTCGGCGTACGCCGTGGAGGTCTCGCGGCTGCTCGCCCGCCAGCAGGCGGGGCTCGCGATGGCGTACGCGGCCGGGACGCTCCTGGGGGCGCTCGGCGCGGTGTGGGCGGCGGCGGCGGTGACCCGGCGGGGGCCGGCCGCGCGGGCCGGGGCGGAGTACGAGGTGCCGACGTCGTGACCTGGCTGCTCGTGATCCTGGGCGCGGCCGTCGGCGCGCCGCTGCGCTATCTGACGGACCGTGCGGTGCAGGCCCGCCACGACTCGGTGTTCCCCTGGGGAACGTTCGTCGTCAACGCGGCCGGGAGCCTGCTGCTCGGCGCGCTCACCGGCGCCGCCGCCACCACGGACACGTACGCGCTGCTCGGCACCGGCCTGTGCGGCGCGCTCACCACGTACTCGACGATCTCGTACGAGACGCTCCGACTGGCCGAGCGCGGCTGGAAGTTCCTCGCGGCGGCGAACGTGGCGGCCTCGGTGCTCGTCGGGCTCGGCGCGGTGTTCCTGGGGGCGGGACTGACGGGCGGCACTCTGGCGTGACGCGGCTCTCTGGCGTGACGCGGCTCTCTGGCGTTACGCGACCGGGTCCCACCGCGACCTGATCGGGTGGGGACCGGATTCGCCGTCACCGGGCCACCCGTCGGAATCCCGTTCGTACGGGCGTGTCCCCGGCGGGGAAAAGGGAGTTGGGTAAGGAGACCCTGCCCCGCCCCGCGCCCCGGAGGCCGCCCGTGCGCCACTTGTCCGCCCCCGTTCGTTTGGCCGTGACCGCGCTGGCCCTCGCGGCGTCGGCGGGCTGCATGAGTGTGAGCGACGACGGGAAGGCCCCCAAGCCGTCGGTCTCCGTCGGGCACGAGGGGGCGGCGGCCGAGTCGGACGGGGTCGCCGCGGTCTCCGCCGGGGCCGGCAAGGGGCGGCCCGGCAAGCACGGCGGGAAGGCGTCCCCGGGGGCCTCGACGGACCCGAGCCCGAGCGGGTCGGCGAGCGGTGCGGGCCCGGCCTCGCCCGGCGGGCGCCCGCGGCCGCAGAACCCGGCGCCCCCCGGCGGCACCGTGGGCGGCCCCTCCGCGCCCCCGCGGCAGCCCTCCCAGCCCCCCGCCTCGCCGACCCCGCCCGCGCCCCCGACGAGCCAGCCGCCGCCGGACCCGCCGGTGACCCCGAAGCCGAGCGACTCGCCGTCCGCCTCCCCGGCCGCCGACACCCGCACCACGGCCCTGCGCGACCTCGGCCAGGGCCCCGCCACCCGGACCGAGCCGGCGGCATCGCCGCAGGTGGGACCGGTTTAGAGGGGGTGTAGCGGACCCTGTGTGACGTGGATCGCAGGGAAGCGGTTTGCGCTCCTGCGGGGGGAGTGCGTATGGTGGTAGATCGTTTGATCCCATTGCCCGGCGCCGACACAGAAGAGCGCCGTGTGGCGCGTACTCTCCCTAGCCGTGGCTGACCGCATTGAGGCGGTCGAATTGCGATTCACGGAGTTTGGGCGCGTGCCGAGACTCCGGAAGGTTTCGCATTTCGCATGTCCATTTCCAGTTCTGACCACGCCGTCATGCCCGAGAACGACGAGATCACCGAGATCGTCGTCGTCGACGAGGCCGTCGAGATCGTAGAGGCCGTCGAGGCCGAGATCACCGAGGCCGCCGAGCCGACCCTCACCTTCTCGGACCTCGGTCTGCCCGAGGGCGTCGTGCGCAAGCTCGCCCAGAACGGCGTGACCAGCCCCTTCCCGATCCAGGCCGCGACCATCCCGGACGCCCTGGCCGGCAAGGACATCCTCGGCCGCGGCCGCACCGGCTCCGGCAAGACCCTCTCCTTCGGTCTGCCGACCCTGGCGCAGCTCGCCGGCGGCCACACCGAGAAGAAGAAGCCCCGCGCGATCATCCTCACGCCGACGCGTGAGCTCGCGATGCAGGTCGCGGACGCCCTCCAGCCGTACGGCGACGTGCTCGGCCTGAAGATGAAGGTCGTCTGCGGCGGCACCTCGATGAGCAACCAGATCTACGCCCTGGAGCGCGGCGTCGACGTCCTCGTCGCCACCCCGGGCCGACTGCGCGACCTCATCAACCGCGGCGCCTGCTCGCTTGCGAACGTTCAGGTCGCCGTCCTCGACGAGGCCGACCAGATGTCCGACCTGGGCTTCCTGCCCGAGGTCACCGAGCTGCTCGACCAGATCCCCGGCGGCGGCCAGCGCATGCTCTTCTCCGCCACCATGGAGAACGAGATCAGCACGCTGGTCAAGCGCTACCTGTCCAACCCCGTCACGCACGAGGTCGACAGCGCGCAGGGCAACGTCTCGACCATGACCCACCACGTCCTCGTCGTGAAGCCGAAGGACAAGGCGCCGGTCACGGCCGCGATCGCCGCCCGCAAGGGCCGCACGATCATCTTCGTCCGCACCCAGCTGGGCGCGGACCGCATCGCCGAGCAGCTGTGCGAGTCGGGCGTGAAGGCCGACGCGCTGCACGGCGGCATGACCCAGGGCGCGCGTACCCGAGTCCTTGAGGACTTCAAGAAGGGCTACGTCAACGCGCTCGTCGCCACCGACGTCGCCGCCCGCGGCATCCACGTCGACGGCATCGACCTGGTCCTCAACGTGGACCCGGCCGGCGACCACAAGGACTACCTGCACCGTTCGGGCCGTACCGCCCGGGCCGGCAAGTCCGGCGTCGTCGTGTCGCTGTCCCTGCCGCACCAGCGCCGCCAGATCTTCCGGCTGATGGAGGACGCGGGCGTCGACGCCTCGCGCCACATCATCCAGAGCGCCGGCGCCTTCGACCCCGAGGTCGCCGAGATCACCGGCGCCCGTTCGCTGACCGAGGTCCAGGCCGACTCCGCGAACAACGCCGCCAAGCAGGCCGAGCGCGAGGTCGCCGAGCTCACCAAGCAGCTGGAGCGTCTGACGCGCCGCGCCGGCGAGCTCCGCGAGGAGGCCGACCGCCTGGTCGCCCGCTCCGCCCGTGAGCGTGGCGAGGACCCGGAGGCCGCCGTCGCCGAGGTGGCCGAGGCCGCCGAGGCCGAGGTCGCTGCCGCCGTCGTGGCCGCCGAGCCGGTCGCGCAGGAGCGCCCGGCGTACGACCGTGAGCGTCGTGACGACCGGGGCAGCTTCGACCGCCGTGAGCGTCGTGACGACCGCGGTGACCGCGGTGACCGTGGTGGCTTCCGCCGCGACGACCGTCCGTCCGGTGGCTTCAACCGCGACCGCAACGACCGTGGCTTCGAGCGCCGTGACGACAACCGTGGTGGCGGCTTCCGCCGCGACGACCGTCGTGACGACAACCGTGGCGGTGGCTTCCGCTCCGGTGGCGGCGACCGCCCGTCCGGCGGCTTCAACCGTGACCGCAACGACCGTCCCTCCGGCGGTGGCTTCCGCTCCGGTGGCGGCGACCGTCCGTCCGGTGGCTTCAACCGCGACCGCAACGACCGTGGCTTCGAGCGCCGTGACGACAACCGTGGTGGCGGCTTCAACCGTGACCGCAACGACCGTCCCGCCGGCGGTGGCTTCCGCTCCGGTGGCGGCGACCGCCCGTTCAACCGTGACCGCAACGACCGCCCCTCGGGCGGCTTCCGCTCCGGCGGCAGCAGCAGCGACCGCCCGTACGGCCGCCGCGACGACCACCGTGGTGGCACCGGCACCGGCACGAACACCGGCTCCTTCGGCCGTCGTGACGACAAGCCGCGCTGGAAGCGCAACGACTGACGCTGAGTCCCAGTAGCGAGTAGCGAGTGAAGGGCCCGTACGGCACCCACCGGGTGCGGTACGGGCCCTTCCGTTTCCCGGTGCAATCCCAAGTCCCCCCACATGTGACTGCTGTTAAGGTCAAACCACTCGTATGGGGGGTTTCAGAGAGCCGGGGGGCTTTTCTGCGCATCGATGCCGCGCGGCAACACCGCGCGCCGTGCGCCCTCCCATGCCTGAACGGCTTCGGGAGCATCAACTTGAGACGCAACACACTCGTACGGAACGCGATCGCCGCAGTCACCGCGCTCGGCATCGCGGCCGCCGTCGCCCCGCTGGCCACGGCGCCGGCCTACGCGGCGGACACACCGGCGGAACTCACCGTTCCCGCCGAACGCACGCCCGACCACAACGCGACCGTGATCAACGGCGCGGGCGAGACGGGCTATCTGTCCGGCTGGGCCCAGGCCGGGTTCAACTGGACCTCGTACGCGGACGGCTCCACCGCGCCGGTCGTCATGCCGCAGGGCATGACCACCGCATGGGGCACCGGCACGGACACCCTCGTCCTCACCGGCAAGGACGACGCCGCGGTCGTCCAGCGGAACATGAAGGACGGCTCGGAGCGGACCCTGCCGCTGCCCAAGGGCCAGCGGTTCGCGGGGACCTTCGGGGATGTCGTGGTCACCGACGGCGTACTCGGCATGAGCCTGCTGTACTGGGAGGACGGCAAGGTCCAGGAGAAGGCGGTCGGCGGGGGCGGCCAGCTCCACTCGCTCTACCAGGGCAACAAGGACGGGATGTTCGTCCAGAAGGACCTGTCCGGCATGACCATGATCTGCTGGCTCGGCCGTGACGGGATCGCCCGCTCCACCCACCTCCAGGCGGAGCAGTTCGACAACGGCAAGATCGAGGTCGGCGGCGACCGCGCGGTCCAGTGGACCAAGGACGGCAAGGCCACGGTCTGGAAGACCTCGGACTTCTGGGCGTCCACGGACCAGCTGACGATCTCCGGGTACGAGAACTCGCAGCTGCTCGGCGCGGTCGGCGACTACGTCCTGGTGGCGCGCAGCGTCTCCACCGGCGGCCAGGAGCGGTACTCCTCGCTCAACTACCGCGTGGTCGCCGTGCCGCTCAAGGGCGGCCCCGAGCGGGTCGTCCTGGAGAAGGCGACCGCGATGGCCCGCTTCAAGGCCGACGGGACGATGCTGATCGGCGCGGTGGTCGACGGCCACCAGGGCGTGTACGCGGTGGGCTCCTCGCTGGAGGTCACCAAGGTCCGCGAGTCGCCCGCCCTCGCGTCGGTGCCCACGGCGCTCACCCTGGCGCAGGGCCGGCTGAACACGGTGGACCTGGTGCCGGGCGAGGACGGCCCGAGCACGCGGCTGCGCGGCATCGACCTGTCGGTCACGGGCCCGCTGACGGCCGGTCAGCGCACCGACCGGGGCGCGGACGCCCAGGACTTCCCGGCGTCCCCTGCGGGCTCCACCCCGGCCATCCAGGCCACCGGAGACGGGCGCCTGGTGTACCGGCTCGCCGACGGCACGGTGAAGGTCCTCGACGAGGGCGGCAAGCTGCCCGCGCGCACGCTGGGCGTGAAGGCGGACGAGCTGCGTGTGTCGGGGCGCTACGCGGCGACGCGCAAGCAGGGCGACTCCGTGCGCGTCACCGACCTCGACACGGGCGCGGTCGTCTACACGGGCACCGGCTCCTCCGCCTTCGCCCTCTCGGGCAGCACGCTGTGGACCGGCAGCGAGCCGGGCGACGCGCAGGCGGTCGACGTCCGTACGGGGAAGGCCCTGGGCAAGCGGATCACCGTCCCCTGCCTGATGACGTCCCTCCAGGCGCAGGGCGGCGACGTCTACTGGGAGTGCGGCCGGGACAAGTCCGGGGTGTACGACACGGCGGCCGGGAAGAACACCGACCTGCCCGCCCACCAGGGCGCCCTGCTCGGTGACGGCTATGTCGCCTGGCAGAAGGACGGCGAGCTGAGCGTCACGGACCTGCACGGCGGGACCGGCACGCACAAGGTCGGCAAGCCCGCGGTGGCGAAGCCCGGCCAGGGCTGGACCGTCGACCGCTTCGGCGGCGCGGTGGCGTACGTGGACGCGCAGGGCGACACGCGTGTGGCGCCGGCCGGGGTCCAGAGCGCTCCCGTACGCGCGCTGGACGAGGACTTCCCGGCGACGGTCGACGCCAAGTCGGCGGCGCGGACGGTCCGTTGGTGGGCCTCGAAGCCGCTGGTCTCCTGGGAGATCGACCTGGTGGACCTGGCGACGCGGAACACGGTCCGCACCGCCACGGGCGCCGAGACGCGTGGCCCGGTGCGGCTGGACTGGGACGGCAAGGACTCCTCCGGCAAGGACCTGCCGGGCGGGAAGTACGCCTGGAACGTGACGGCGGTACCCGCCGACGGTGGCCCGGACCAGACGTTCACCACCCCGTTCGAGGTGAAGGGCACCACCGCTCCGGCCCCGCGCGACTACGTGGGCGCCGACGGCCTGGGCGACCTGCTCGCCGTCACTCCCGCCGGGGTCGCGGACTTCCGCGCGGGCGCCGACGGCAAGGTCGACGCGAAGGTGTCGGGCAGCGGCTGGACGGGCGCGAACGAGGTGTCGGCCGCGGTTCCGTTCGACGACGTGGACGGCGACGGCAAGAACGACGTGCTGGTCCGTCTGACGAGCGGCGAGCTGCGCGCGTACAAGCCGGCGGGCAAGGCCCTGACGCCGTCTGCCCCGTACGCGAAGATCGGCTCGGGCTGGAACGCCTTCGACGCGCTGACGTCCCCGGGTGACATGACGGGCGACGGCCGGGCGGACCTGCTCGCCCGCGAGGCGTCCACCGGCGACCTCTACCTCTACGAGGCGAACGGCGCGGGCAACTTCAAGGCCCGTGTGAAGATCGGCACCGGCTTCAAGAACTACCTGCCGGCGTCGGGTGCGGGTGACCTGAACGGCGACGGCAACGCCGACCTCCTGGCGCGCGACGCGTCGGGCGTGCTGTGGCTGTACCCGAGCGCGGGCAACGGCACCCTCGCCACCCGTGTGAAGATCGGCGGCGGCTGGCAGGTCTACAACGCGCTGGTCGGCGCGGGTGACCTGAACGGTGACGGCAAGCCGGACCTGCTGGCGCGCGGCACGGACGGCGTCCTGTGGTCGTACGCGGGCGACGGCAAGGGCAACTTCGGCGGCCGGGTGAAGGTCGGCGGGGGCTGGCAGATGTACAAGTTCCTGTTCTAGTACGCCGGCCCAGGGCTCACGCCAGAGCTCACCCCCTGGGCCGTTTTTTGGCCAACGGCTGGCGCATGTCATGCCCCCGGCGAGGGAATCGCTGGGGGCATGACAAGTGACGCGAGTACGAATCCGGACGCCCACGGGGCTCCGGACGGTCTCGGTCCGGCGGGCGGCGGCGCGGTGCGCGGGAGCGGCAACGGCGCGGCGACGTCCGACGAAGAGCGGCTGGCGCAGCTCGGCTACACCCAGGTGCTGGCCCGCCGGATGTCCGGCTTCGCCAACTACGCCGTCTCGTTCACCATCATCTCGGTGCTCTCCGGCTGTCTGACGATGTACGCGTTCGGCATGAACACCGGCGGCCCGGCCCTGATCACCTGGGGCTGGGTCGGGGTGGGCCTGATGACGCTGCTCGTCGGCCTGTCGATGGCCGAGATCTGCTCGGCGTACCCGACGTCGGCGGGCCTGTACTTCTGGGCGCACCGGCTGGCGCCGGAGCGGAGTGCGGCGGCCTGGGCCTGGTTCACGGGCTGGTTCAACGTGCTCGGCCAGGTCGCGGTGACGGCCGGGATCGACTTCGGCGCGGCGTCGTTCCTGGGCGCGTACCTCAACCTCCAGTGGGACTTCGAGGTCACACCGGGCCGCACGATCGCCCTCTTCGCGGCGATCCTGATCCTCCACGGCCTCCTGAACACCTTCGGCGTCCGGATCGTGGCGATCCTCAACAGCGTCAGCGTGTGGTGGCACGTGCTCGGGGTCGCGGTGATCGTAGGGGCGTTGGCCCTCACCCCGGACCACCATCGATCGACGACGTTCGTCCTCACCCACTACGTGAACAACACGGGCTGGGGCAGCGGCTTCTACGTCGTCCTGATCGGCCTGCTGATGGCCCAGTACACCTTCACCGGCTACGACGCCTCCGCGCACATGACGGAGGAGACCCACGACGCCTCGACGGCGGGCCCGCGCGGAATCGTGCGCTCGATCTGGACGTCATGGATAGCGGGCTTCGTACTGCTCCTGGGCTTCACCTACGCCATCCAGTCGTACGACGACGAGCTCGGCTCGGCGACCGGCGCGCCGCCCGCCCAGATCCTCCTGGACGCCCTCGGCGCGACGACGGGCAAGCTGCTCCTGCTGGTGGTGATCGGGGCGCAGCTGTTCTGCGGGATGGCGTCCGTGACCGCCAACTCCCGGATGATCTACGCCTTTTCACGCGATGGCGCGCTCCCGTTCTCACGCGTCTGGCACTCGGTGAGCCCCCGCACCCGCACCCCGGTGGCGGCGGTCTGGCTGGCGACGGCGGGCGCCCTGGCGCTCGGCCTCCCGTATCTGATCAATGTGACGGCGTACGCGGCGGTGACGTCGATCGCGGTGATCGGCCTGTACATCGCGTACGTCATCCCGACGCTGCTGCGCCTGCTGAAGGGCGACGCGTTCGAGCCCGGCCCCTGGCACCTGGGCCGCTGGTCCCGCCCGGTCGGCGTGGCGGCGGTGGCCTGGGTGGCGCTGATCACGGTCCTGTTCATGCTGCCCCAGCTGTCCCCGGTGACCTGGAAGAACTTCAACTACGCCCCGGTCGCGGTCCTGGTGGTCCTCGGCTTCGCGGCGGTGTGGTGGGCGGTGTCGGCCCGCCACTGGTTCCTCCGCCGGACGCCCACGCCCCCGGTCACCCGGCCCCGATGACCTGCGCATCCGCTCCCCGCTGACCGCCGAATGGGCCCCGCCGGGCCCGGAAGCCGATACCCGATCGGCTGCGGGGCCCTGTCGGGCTATGCTGCGGGGGTGCGGTATGCCAAGGGCCATTAGCTCAATTGGCAGAGCAGCGGACTTTTAATCCGTTGGTTGTCGGTTCGAGTCCGACATGGCCTACGACAAAGCCCCAGGCGGCAGTGGAAGTGGCCTGGGGCATTGTCCTGTTTGTACCACTTGCTTGATCGTTAGCTCAGTCGAAGCTCAACCGAAGTGCAGCGCGATCTTCGACGGGTCCTGGGTGCAGGCTGAGCCCCGTCTCGGCCGCGCGCCAGCAACTGGCAGCGACCGAGACCAGCACCCGCCCCCGGCGGCCCTGCCCGGCGGGCCCTGCCCGCACCCGCAGAACGGGGTACGGAGCGCGGGCAGGGGGCTAGCGGGTGCGCTGCCATACGGGCTCAAGGGCCCGTAGTGCGTCGCGCCGTTCCTTGACCCGGGCGAAGAACAGGTCCGGGTCGGAGTCGAACGCGGCGACCAGTTCGAGGTGCAGCCGGTGCGCGTCCTCGGAGATCTCGTATCCGCAGGCGCCGCACCGGTACCAGTCGGAGCCGACCGGGGCGAGCGGAGCAGTGCACTGCGGACACATCACGAATCCTTTATCCGGGCTGGCTGGTGTTGCACGGGTAGCAGATCCACCAGCCGTCTTGCGTCCTGGTCATCGCCTGGCCGCAACTGGAACACTGCATGATGCCTCCCTCTGTGATGGATGGGTGGTGACCCGTCCCGGCCGCGGTCCTGCCAGGGAGTTCGGCCGGGGCGGGGAGTCAGGGGCGATCCGGTACTGCAGTCGCCGCGTCGAGTTCACGCAGGTACCGCACCTGGTCGAGACAGCAGCGGGCCAGGCGCAGGACGTGCGCGTACTGGCGGGCCGGGTTGTTTTCCTCCCGAGCCACGTTCAGCTGGCGCTGCGCCTCGGTGACGCCGAGCAGGACACGGCTGCGCGCGGGGGCGTCGGACGGCATCCGGGCCGCAGCATCCTCAAGGATCGGGATCAGCACCATGAGGTAGCCGCAGGCGCGTTCCGTTGACTTCGTCGCGACGTCCAGATCGTGCGCGTAGTCCGTTGGCCCGTCGAAGAGGGCGCGGCACCCCCGCTCGATGCCGTCCAGGTCGGGCCCGGCCGGGGCCGCCGCAGGTTCAGCGATGCGCTGGCGGCCGGCGCGGATCACCTCGTCCACACCCGAGGGTGTGCAGTAGTCCTCGGGATGCCGAGGCGGGAGCAGCCAGTACACCCCGGGGCGCGCGGTGCGGTGCACGTCTGGGACGCCAAGCCATGTGATCTCGGGAGTGAGGAGCTGAGCATCAGGGCTGTCGTGATGGGCGCAGCTGCCGAGCGGCACGAGGACGTAGTACCAGACGCTCGTGTCGTAGGCGTCGTGGATGACGGGGCCGCCCAGGATGTTCGAGAGGTAGGCGCCGACGACGTCCGGCGATCCGCTCTGCGCCGTCGCGTGGATGATCTCTGCGGAGATGCGGACCGTGTCGAACGCCCGGCCCGTCGGCAGCATCGCCATGCCGCCCTTCTCCCATTCCAGCCAGGCCGCCGAGGGCGTGCTGTGGGCAGAAGCGATCCAACGGCTGATGCTTCTCTCGGTCTCTGTCGCGGTGTTCACGGGCCCGCCCCTATCGTCGGCTGCGTTTGCTCTCCATAGGCTCGGCTCGCACGTGCAACTCCGGGATAGCCGACGGGTGTTACCGAGGCGGTAATACACTCGTTGACGCTCCTGCCAGGCGCCTGCGTGTGCATAAGATCGCTCCGGAAGTCGGCCTCATGGATGCCAACACCCCCGGCCTGCTCGCCCTCGAAGTCCTCGACAGAGAAGATCTACGGCGAGCGCTCGCTGAGCACGACTTTGCCGCCGTCTTCACGCTGGCCAAAAAGTGGGGCGGGCTCTCGCAGAACCGGATTGCCATGGCCTGCCAACTGACTCCTGGCAAGGTCAGCACGATCATCAGCGGCGCTCAGCGTGTCACCAGCTTCGACGTGGTGTGCCGCATCGCCGATGGGCTGCACATCCCGGGTTACATGCTCGGCCTGGCAGCACGCCCCTGGGAGAGCCAGCCGACCACGCCTCCACCAGCACTTTCAGAAGACGACCGGCCCACCGAGGAGGTGCCGTGGCGGCCCGACGCCACCGTGGACCTGGCCGCGACGCTGACGAGGAGCGATCTGGTGATGGACCGCCGCGCGATAACGCGCGCGCTGGCTGGCGCGGCGGTGACCGGCGCAGCCCTCCTCGACTCTCTCGAAGGCTGGCTCGTTCCGGCCGCCACCGCCCGGTCGGCTCGGCGCCACGGTCGTCTTGGCCTGCGGGAGGTGGCCGAGCTGGAGTCGGCGGCGCAGATGTTCCGCCAGTGGGACCACCGCTACGGTGGCGGCCTGCGGCGTAAGGCCGTGCTCGGCCAGTTGTCCGAGGTGGCAGGCGCCCTCGAAGACCACCAGTCCACCGAGGTCGAGAAGCGGCTGTACCAGGTGATGGCACAGCTATCCGGCACGGCCGCCACCATGGCGTGGGACTCCGGGCTTCACGCGCGCGCACAGCAGTACTACCGGCTCGCCCTGCGCTCCGCCCACGCGGGCGGCGACGTCGTCTTCGGCGCCAACGTGCTGGCCGGAATGGCCCGCCAGATGCTCTACCGCGACCGCCCCGACGACGCGCTGCAGCTCATCAGCCTTGCCCAGGAAGGGGCCCGGGACGTGCTCAGCCCACGGGTGCGGGCCATGCTCCACACCCGCGAAGCATGGGCCTATGCCGCCCAGGGCCGGATCGCCGGTTTCCAGCGGGCCACCGCCCGCGCCGCCGAAGTACTCACCGACGCCAGGCCCGCCGAAGAAGAGCCCTACTGGATCACCTACTTCGACGAGGCTGAGCTCGCCGGGGTCACCGGCGGGCGTCTCCTCGACTTGGCCCGACGAGACCCGCGCCAGCACGCCGAACAGGCCGCCAAGGAGATCCGCAACGCGCTCACGGCCCGCGGCACGGAAGCCGCCCGCTCCCACGCCCTGGACCGCATCGGGCTGGCCGAATGCCATTTCCTCGTCGGGGACGTCGTCGGCGGGGCCGCCGAGGCGCACCGGGCGGTGGTCGCCGCTCGGCTGACCCAGTCCGAACGGGTGCGGACGCAGCTCGGCCAGCTCTACCCGTACACCGTCGGGCACAGCGTGTCGCGGTCGGTGCGAGAGGCGCGCGACACTATCCGAGACCTTCTTTCGAGCTGAGGAGCCCGGGTGACGACTCTCGCTGTGACCGGCCACATGGACCTGACCGATGAAAGCGTGCCGCTCGTGCGTGCCGCACTGCGTGAGCTGCTGGAGTCCTGCCGCGGTGATCTGACGGGCGTCTCGTGC
The DNA here is from genome assembly GCF_042737755.1 of Streptomyces sp. NPDC059994. Lineage (NCBI taxonomy): Bacteria > Bacillati > Actinomycetota > Actinomycetes > Kitasatosporales > Streptomycetaceae > Streptomyces > Streptomyces sp. NPDC059994. Next base: position 24,035 of record NZ_JBHWUR010000046.1, on the reverse strand, counting down.
ATCGCGGCCGGGGCCGACAGCCTGTTCGCCGAAGAAGTGGTGGCCGCCGGGGGCCGGCTGATGGTGGTGATCCCGTCGCAGGACTACCGCGCGACGAAGGTGAAGCCCGAGCACGCCCCTCTCTTCGACCGGCTCGTCGAGGCGGCCGCCGAGGTGATGGTCCTGCCACACGAGACAGCTGACCGCGCTGCCTACTCGGCCGCCAACCGCCAGCTGCTGGAGCGAGCCGACCGGCTGGTGGCCGTGTGGGACGGAACGCCGCCGTCGGGAAAGGGCGGTGGTACAGCGGACACGGTGGAAGAGGCTCAGTCCATGGGCCGGCCCGTTGACGTGGTGTGGCCACCGGGCGCCGCCCGACGCAGCTGACCGCAGGCATACGAAAGCGCCCCCTCCCGCCCGAAGGCGAGAGGGGGCGTTCACGATCACGGGTACTGCCTGCGGTACGGGTCCAGACCCAACGACAACAGGCCCTTCCGCGCCGGTGACGGCGGCGGCGCGGCATCCCGACGGCACACCAGCGCATCCGGATCCGGCGGCGGCGGCTGGAGACTGTAGCCGTCCGGACAAGTCTGACCATCCCGGCCGGGAGCACCATCGGCACCGTCGCGGCCGTCCGTCCCGTCTGCGCCAGGCGGCCCCGCCGGACCGGCCGGGCCCGCAGGACCAGCAGGACCAGCGGCGCCCGTCGCACCATCCACCCCCGGCTGACCCGTCACCGAGGTACCCGCCGCGCCCACCGCGCCCGACTTCCCCGGGGGACCAGTCGGCCCTGTCGTACCCACCGGGCCAGTCGGCCCGACCGGACCCGGCTCACCCTGCGGACCCGGCGGCCCCGTGGCCCCCTCACCCGCTGGTCCCCGGCTCCCCGGCGGCCCGGCCACCGGGGTCCCGCCGAGGCGCTGCACCTGCTGAGCCAGCGCGTCCCGCGCCTCGTTCGACGTGTGGAGCTCCGCCCGCAACTGCATGATCGCCAGCAGAATGCCCCCCAGGACCATCCCCAAGAACAGAGCCCCGGCGACCGTCCAGACGTCGCCGCGCTGTCGCCGCCGGTCTTCAGTACGGATCGCAGACCGCATCACGACGACCCCGCTCCCAGAGTCAGCAACAGGATGACCGGCAACAGGATCCCGATCACGGGCACGATCACCGCGCCGATCAGCCAGCGGCGCGTCGCGACGATGCTCTCGCGGGCAAGGCGGAGCACGTAGCCGGACACGATCCCGCTGATGTCGATCCTGCGTGGCTGCGGCCCGTGGCCCATGACGCCCTCCCGCCTCGGCGTGGCGCTCCGCACAACACGTACCCGGGGTCAGTCCTATCGCATTCCTCACGCTCATACGGTCGTTGTGACCGATCGGATGGCCCGCCGAGGGCCGCTTCGAGGAGGAGTGCGGTGGGGACAGTGACGCATCAGAAAGCGGCGGACAGCGCGCCGACCGCCGTGCCGTCGGCAGGTGAACTGGAATTGATCGCGCTGGACTGTGATCGGGCGCTCGTCAGGTTCGCGGACTGCCCCGATCCGGAGGAGAACGCCCGCCAACTTGTCGTCATGCTCGGCCGCGGCGAGCAATTGACCAGGGCGGTCAGGAGATTGCCCGAGGCTGAGTGGGACGTACGAGTCTCTGGTGCGCTGCAGGACTGGGCGGAGCTGATCGACCGTGGTCCCGGCGACGGGCCGTTCGCGAACTGGACGTACTTGCGGGCGCTGGCTCGCGCGGTGCGCTCGTTCACGCAGTTCCTCCAGGCCCGTAACCGGCCGCGCCCGCTCCGGTCCGACCTGTGAGCCCACGCCGGGAGGCCATGGCGTACGTCCTGGTTCTTGCCGTACTGATCACCGTCCTCACGGTCGCCATCGCCGCTGAGAGTGGCTGACCTCTGGCTCTCCCGCGTAACGCTCCCCGAAGCAGGACAGGGCGCGGGAGAAACAGGGCGCCCTACCCACCGGGAGCGCCCAGCCGGTCGTGGCCGACGCCTCTCCGGAGAACGGGCGGGCCGCGACCGGCACCTCATCGAGCGTGAACGCATCCACCGCCCCTCGCACATGCCATCACTCCGCCCACTCGTCCGGAGGACGCCATGAGCACTACCGCAGCCCTGGCCGCCCCCGAGGCGGTCGACTGGACCGCCTTACGGAACTTCGCCACCCTGCGCGGCCAGTTCCGGATCTCCCTTACGCCCCGGTGCAACCTCGGCTGTTTCTTCTGCCACAACGAGGACGACGTACCGCCGCCTCTGACCCTGCGCGACCGCACCCAGCAGCCACGCCGCCGCGTCGTCACCGCCGAGGACTTCCTGACGTTCGTCCAGGCGATGATCAAGGCGGGGCTGCGACGCGGCTACTTCAGCGTCGGTGAACCGCTGGTGTCACCGTTGGCCCGTGAGGTACTGGCGAACCTGCCTGACATCGGCGTGGACGGCTCGTACACGCTGATCACCAACGGCACCCGCATCCGCCGGAATCAGAGGTGGCTGGCCGAGACCCGCCTCGACAAGGTGAAGGTCTCGCTCCACTACTTCTCCGATGCCTCGTTGCTCGACATCGCCGGGGTGCGTCCAGGCATCGCACCGATCCTCGACGGGATCGAGGCCGCCCGCGAGGCATTCGAACGGGTCGAGCTGAACTGCCTGCTGCTGCGCCAGAACCAGCACGAGGTCCGGGCGGTCCTCGACCACGCCCTCGCACGTGGCCTGCCGGTGCAGTTCATCGAGCTGGTGCCCACCGACTTCAACGAGAAGGACGCCGACAACGCCGTCCCGGCCGCACAGATCGTCCAGCACCTTCGGACCCTCACCGCCGACGAGCACATCGAGGTCGCCGGGGTCGGCCAGGGCCGACGGGTCTTCCGCGTCGACGGGGTGGAGATCGACGTCATCGAACGCGGTCTCGGTCGCCATCACGTCGGCCAGTGCGGCACCTGCCCCGTCCGCTCGAACTGCGTCGAAGGCTTCTGGGCCCTGCGCGCCGACCACGCCGCCGGCGTCCAGCCGTGCCTGCTCCGTGGCGACCTGCGCCTGGACATCAAAGACGCGCTGACCGACCCGGACCGGCTCGCCGAGGCCGTCGCCCGCCACGTCACCGCCTTCACCGAGGGGACCCTGTGACCACCCTGCCGCCCGGCGTACGCACCGATCTCGTACGAGGACTTCCCCCACGGCTTCTTCGGCGTCCTTGAAGGCGTCTCCGGCGTCGGGAAATCCACCCTCGCCCGCGTCCTGGCCAAACGGCTGGACGCGACCGCTCTGCACACGCTGACCCTGCCGCACGAGGGCTGGGCGGAGGAGGCGAGGCTGCGGTTACGGGCCCTGCCACAGTTCGCGTTCTACCTGTCCGGCCTGCTCCACGCCTCGGACCGGGTTCGGCAGGCACTCACGGCCGGGCCGGTCATCGCCGACCGGTACAGGTCGTCCGTCGTCGCCTGCCACGAAGCGGCCCATGGCGTCACCACTGAGGAGGTGGCTCGCCTGCTGGCGCCGTTCCACGAGTACCTCGCCTGCCCTTACCGCACGTTCTACCTCCGCTGTTCCGAGGACGTCCTACGGGAGCGGATGCGCGGCAAGCAGGACCTGAAGCAGGACGACGCCGATCTGTTCGAGGTGCCGCACCGCCTCAAGGAACTGCTCGCGAACTTCGAGACGGTCGCCGCCAGTGATCCCACGGCCGTGGTCCTGGACACCGACGGCCGCTCCCCGGACCAGCTCGCCGACGAGGTCCTGGCGTACGTGGAGGCCGACCGTGCTTAACCCCATCAACACGGATGTGGTGATCCGGGACGGCGGTGCCCACGGCCGGTACCCCGGAGAGATCCACGAGGTGGTCGGCTGGTGGCTCGGAGCCTGTCTCGTCAGCACCCTCAAAGCCCACCGCATCGCCGTCGCCCACGACGGTCGCGCCAGCAGCGTCGTGTTCGTTCAACGGCTGTGCCGAGGCGCCATCAGTGCCCAGCACCACGCCTGCACCGTGCTCACCCTGCGCGTCGCCGACGAAGACATCCTTCTGCGGACGATGGCTGAGTTGGGCGAAGTACCCGGGGCTCGTGTCTCCACCACCGGCCCGGAGGGCGCCGAGACCGTCTCCGTCGTTCTGTACGGGCCCGATGGCAAGGCCCTCGACGAGGACACCGGCCTGGCGACGATCCGGCGGATGATCGCCGACGACCGTGTCCCGATCCCCGTCAACGAGACGGCCAAGGGCCGGATCGAGCACTACCCCCATCCGCCCACCGCGGAAGGAGCCAAGCAATGATCGACGCGGCCGACATCATCGGCAACCGGGATCCGATCCTGTTCATCACCCTGGATTCCCTGCGCTACGACACCGCCCGCACCGCGCTGGACGACGGCATGACCCCACGCCTCGCGGGACTGCTGCCCGATGGAGGCTGGGAGCGGCGCCAGACGCCCGGCACCTTCACTCTCCCCGCCCACATGGCCTTCTTCTCCGGCTTCTTGCCCAAGCTCCCACAGCCCGAGCAGCCCACCAGGTTCTGGGAGTGCCGACCGCCTGCCTTCAAGACGGTCCCGCCGGAGACGTTCGTCTTCGACGCCCCGAACCTGCTCGCCGGGCTCGGCCAGCACGGCTACCGCACCGCCTGCGTCGGCGGCGTCACCTACTTCTCACGCGAGACCCCGCTCGGCGCCGTCCTGCCGGACATGTTCGACGAGGATCACTGGCGCCCCGCCTTCTGCTCCCCGGAACCCGACTCGACCCGCCACCAGGTCGACCGCGCCTTGGACGTCGCCGACGTCTTCGACAAACAGGCCCTCTTCCTGTTCATCAACGTCTCCGCCACCCACGTGCCCCACGGGCACTACCTCGGAGACAGCCACGACAGCGCCGCCTCCCAGCGCGCTGCCCTGGCCTATGCCGACCAGCACCTGGGCCGCCTCATCACCACGCTCACGGCCCGCCGCCGCTGGCTGATCATCCTGTGCGCCGATCACGGCGACGCCTTCGGCGAGGACGGCTTCCACGGCCGGGGCATCGCCCACCCCGTCGTGATGAACGTGCCGTACGCGGCCACGGTGCGCGGCTGAACCCCACTACGCTCGCGGGGCATGAGCGACGAACACACCCGCCCGGTCCGCGACGCTGCGGTCATCGTGGCGCGGGATCGCGACGGCCAAGTAGCCATCCTGGCTGCCGATTTCCCTCGCCACGGCGGCGAGTACCTGTTCCTGCCCGGCGGCCGACGGGAAGACGGCGAGAGCCCTGAGGACTGCGCCCGGCGCGAGCTACATGAGGAAGCCGGCATCACCGCAGACCACTGGCGGCCCCTCGGGGCGTACGCGATCACCCTGGGTTCGACAGCCCGCATCCACCTCTACGAAGCCCACGGGCTGACCCTGGGCCCTCAGCAGCTCACCCCGACAGAAGAGGACTTCAAGCTGTCCTGGTGGCCCATGCCGGATGCCATCCAAGCTGCTCACGAGGGTCGTTTTCTTCTTCCCGGCGGCCCGCTCGCTCTCTTGCTCGCGGATCGTGCCGCAGGCTGACTCCGCCGCCCGTCTCGAAGAACTGGCGTCCAGGGTCCTGCACCGCCGGTGGGGGCGTGTCCCAGCGGGTGGTGCAGCTACGGCAGCTGCTGTCCCGGGCCGTTCCAGGACTCGCCTGAACCGCGCCGAACCGTCGAACCTGGAGCCGGATGACCAAGGCAGCCACGATGGCGGCGCGGCCCGGACCACTCCGTCGACGACGACAGGAGAGCGCTGGTCAGACGGCCCGTATGCGTGAGCGATGCGTGAGCGGACGCGCTGGCACAGGCCACCTCGGGCCGGACCGACCGGCAAGCCAGAACTCGCTGACCAGGCAGAACCGGACGCTGGAGGAGTGGCCAAAACCGCCCGGCACGTTCTTTCCGGGACTTTTAATCCGTTGGTTGTCGGTTCGAGTCCGACATGGCCTACGAAAAAGCCCCAGGCGGCAGTGGAAGCGGCCTGGGGCTTCGTCCCGCTTGTACCACTTGCGTGATCGTTAGCTCAGTCGAAGCCCAACCGAAGTGCGGCGCGATCTTTGCCGGGTCCTGGGTGCGGGGACGTGTCAGGTTCAGCCCTCCACGTTGCCGCAGCTGTTGCACACGAACTGCGGAACGCTGATCGGGTTGCCGTGCTCGTCGACGTCCACCGTGCGGTACATCGTGCCCCCGCACTTCGAGCAGCCGCGGGTCTGAATCGTCTGGCCCATCGTGGCCTCCATCTCGTCGGTGATCTGACGGTCTGCCGTGCGATGCGGCGCCACCTCATCCAGCGCCGCGTCCAGGAGCGCGAGGACCGCGATGCGCTCCTGCTCGTGCTGCTCGATCTCCTGCGGCCCGTCCCCCGGCGTCGCGTACCGCGGACACTGCGGACAGAACCAGCGCTCCCCCAGCCGGTCCCGCGAATGATCCATCGGGACACGGCAGGCTGGGCAGTCCACTACGAGTCCTCCACATGCCCGCACGACGCACAGACCCAGTAGTCGCGCTGCGCCCACATCGTGCGCCGGCAGCGGGAGCACCCGCGGGTCTGGATCCCGTGCGGGCCCAGCGGCGGCGGATCGGGGGTGGTTGTCGCGTACTCGACGATCTGGTCACGGACGCGGTCGTCGGTGGTGGCGGCCATCCGGAGCAGGCGGGCGGTACGGCTGCGGGCCTCGTCGGCGAAGTCGGTCGTCATCTCCGCAGCAGGCTACGGGGGGTGAGGCGGGGGGCGGTCCTCGCACACGGGGTTCACCTGAAGGTGTTGCGCACGCGTTCACTGGGGCGTCGTCTGCGGATCGACGCGAGCAGGCAGTCCACCAGGCCGAGAGCGCACTGCGCGGCGCGCCGCGCATGGTCGTACATCCGAGGCAGCACATGTGCATCCGGGATCTCGTCCAGGAAGAGCCGGGCTTCGGTGGTCAGGTACCGGGCGCGAGCCCCCAGTGGCTCGGTGGGCGGGCGCCGCTCGGCGGGCTCCTCGACGGCGGCCACCAGCTGAAGGAGGTAGCCGCGCATGCGGAGGATCAGGGTCTGCACGTCGTTGTAGCTCGGATCGGCCGGGTCCTCGGGGTCGACGAGGCCGCGGCATTCCTGTTCGATCCGGTCCATGCCCGGGACGGCCCCGGCGGCCCGCCAGTCGGCGACGGCTACGCCTCTGCTGTAGGCGGTCTGCTCGATCACGGTGAGACCACCTCGGGGCGGACCGCCTCATCGAGGAGTAGGCCTCGGTCGTCGGGACTGTCGGTGGCCTTGTGGAGGTAGTCGACGAAGCCGGGGTGGTCGAGGCCTGCGGGCCATGTGTCGAGCTTGGAGCGGCCGAGCTTGGTCGACGCGGCCACGTCGGCCTCGCTGCGCGCCACGATGCCGTCGACCGCCCCGTCCTCCAGGAGGCGGGCCACACGGGTCAGGGCATAGCGGTCCGTGGTGCGGTCCAGGGGGCCGGTGTCGTAGACGGCGGCCGTGACGGTCCAGTCGCGGGCCATGGCGTATGTGCGGAGCTCGGACAGGACGTCGTTGGGGTCGCGGCCGTCCGAGATGCAGGCGTACAGGGCGACGCGTTTGCGGCCGGTGGGCAAGAAGCCGTTCGCCGCGTCGGCGAGGTTGCGTCGGCGAGCCGTGTCGCCGGGGGTTCGGGTCATGCCCGGTACCGTCCCGCGCGGGCGCGCGCGGCTGAAGTGACGGGGCGCACGACTTCGCAGATTCGCTCCCCTTCAACTCATATGGGACATACGAGCGTTGAGGGCGGCGCGGTGAGAAGTCGTACGCCCCGTACAGGTATTCAGAGCGCGGAGCGCCGATCCGCTGCGGCGCCCCCCCCCGGGGCTCGCGCGGCACCGGCTGCACTCCGAGGACCTTCGCCACCTTCCTGAGCCTTGCCGTCGACCCCGCGCCGATCTTCTCCGCGATCACCCCGGGCAGGGCCTGATGCCGGGCCCACTCCGGGGCGTCCTCCAGCGCCCCCTCCAGCGTGTCGAGCGCCGAGTCCCCCATCCTGGCGTCGGCCTGAGCCAGCGCCGTGTCCATCGCGTACCGGTGCTGTGCGGCCGGCTGGAGCTGCGAGACGTCGCCGATACTGTCGATCAGGTCGAGAGCCTGGCCGGTCTGACCGAGGCTGACCTTGATGCCGACGGCCTGAGTGGTCGCGGTGACCGGGCCGAAGAGCGTGCCGTACGCCCCGTGTTCGTTGCCCATGCGGGCGCCGGTCGCGTGGGACCGGGAGAGGTAGTCGGCGGCCCGGTCCGAGTCGCCCATCCTGCTCGCGACGACGGCCGCGGAATTGACGTGGCTGCCGTAGACGGTCAGGGCCTCAGGGCTGGGGGTAGAGAAACGGGGCTCGATGGTGACGGCCGCCTTCTCGGCCAGCGCGAGAGCATCGGCCAGGCGCGCGTCACGCAGATACACCCAGGCGCGACCCGAGTCGACGAGCGCCTCCCGCATCGGGTCGGCGGCCCGCTCGGCAGCGTGGCGGGCATGCCCGATCGCAAACGATCAACCGCGGCGAGCAGGGGCATCACGCCGCCCCCATCGAGACCCTCGCGGGAACGTCGGACGCCGCGTCCAGGCCGCCCTCATCGCCGAACGGGCGTGGCTGGTTCCCCTGGGGGACGCGTAGGGCTCCGCCCAAAAAACACGCCCGGCGCCGTGGATCCGCCCGAGAGGGGCGGGCTCCACGGCGCCGGGCGTTCAACTCCGGCCCGCATGCCGGAGCTGGCCGGAGACGGGGGAATGTTGCTCTCCGGCGCGCCGCGGGCGGCCGGTGTCGAGGACGCGACGTGTTGGCGATTGTCGACACCGGCCGCTGATTCGGGTACGTGTACGCCGGCCGTCCCCGCGGCACAGGGACAGCCGCCGCGTCCCGGGTGAGGGGGCGGGATACGGCGTCCGGAGAAGGACACCAAGCAACCGCTTTCACCTGGGCCGATACGTACGAGACCCGTGAGGGCTTCGTGCGGAACATTCTGGAGGGATACCCCGCCCCCTTTCCAGGGGGCTGAATTGCAGATAATGATCCAGCCATCAACATTCAGCCCCGGCCCCTCCGGGCAGCAGCGTTCCTGAACAGGAGATCGCCCGCCGCGACGACAGCCGTTCGTCCCCGTCCCCCCGTGAACGAAGGTCCCGTTTTGCCGCTCGCCGCCCGTGACCGCGTGTCCCTCAAGACGCTCCTCCAGGAGCGGCGCGCCGCCATCCACCCGGAGTCCGCCGGGTTTCCGCCGCGTCAGGCAGGGCCGGGCCGACGGGTCGCCGGGCTCAGCCAGGAGCAGATGGACATCCTTCTTGAGCGCACACCGGGTACGTACAACCGATTTGAGAACGGGCAGCTGAATCCCACTGCCGAGTTCCTGACCAATGTGGCCCGCACCCTGCGTCTCAACGAGCAGGAATGGACGTTCCTTTGGCGGCTCACCCGGCGCGAGTACCCGCCGTACACCCTGCACCGCGACTCCGGGATGTCGGTCCCCGGTGTCTGGCAGCGGGTCGTCGAGCAGATCGACGGGGCGATGGCCTACATCACCGACGCCGCCTGGAACCTGCTCGCCCACAACGGGGAGTTCGCCGCGCTCTTCCCCCGGGGTGAGGTTCCGGCCAACACCATGCGGTGGATGACCCTCGACCCCGAGGCGCGCGAGGACGTACTGACGGACTGGGCGGACCGGTGGGCCCCCATGGTGCTGCCGCAGCTGCGGCACGGGGTCGAAATGCGGCCCAACCACGTGGAGTTGCGGCGCCTTGAGGCCGAGGTGCAGGCCGACCCCGTCGCCGGGCCGCTCTACCGGGAGACCGGGGCGACCCCGATCCCGTACCCCGACGGCTCCGAACGGCCCATCAGGCACAGCGAGTTGGGGCCCGGCTGGGTCACCACCTGCGTGGCCGAGCCGGTCACCTCGCCGGGGGCCCGGGTGATGCTGCTCCTCTACACCCCGGGGGCGTCGCTCGTGAGCCGTCACCCGGTGCTGAGCGCGCCGTTGACGAGCTGAGCGTACGACCGGCGTGCCCCAGGGGTGGGGCAGTACGCGGAACGACTCCCTCCGGCTGAGCTCTGTTCGAATTCCCAGGAACGAATTCCAGCCGCCTCAAGTAGGTTGAGGATTCGCCCGTCGGCCACCCGAGGGAGCCCACTCGTGCCCGCTCACATAGCCCTCCCCGCCATAGTTCTGCCGGACCACCTCATCGCCACGGATGAGATCTGCGCAGACATCCGGCGTGCCAACCCCGATCGGCCGCGGCTGGAGGCGCACCTGCGAATAGCCCGCGCGACCACCGTCCGCACCCGCCGGTTCACCCGCCCCCTCAACTCCCCGACCGTGGCCGGAAATGCCACCATCGAGGAGCGGAACAGGGCGGCGTACGAGGACGCGCTGCGGCTCGCGGTCCGCTCCGGGCGACAGGCCCTGGCCCACGCCGGCCTCGCCCCCGACGACATCGACTGCCTCATCACCAGCCACACCACCTCCTGGACCGTGCCGTCCCTCGACGTCGCCCTCGTCCGGGAGCTGGGCCTGCGGCCGGACGTCCGGCGCTTCCCCATGGGGACCATCGGCTGCGCGGGCGGCGCGCAGGGCCTGGTCCGGGCGCACCAGGACATCGCCGCGCACCCGGGCTCCCACGTCCTGGTCGTCGTCTCCGAGTGCCTGTCGACGGCCACGTACAACCACACCGACACCAGCCGGGAGTCGATGATCTACAAGGTGCTCTTCGGGGACGGCTCGGGCGCGGTCGTCGTCTCGGACAGCCCGGCCTGGAGCGGGCCCAGCTTCGTCATCGAGGACACCTTCGAGTACGTCCTGCCCGACAGCATCGACCGCTACCAGGGCCGCCTCTCGGGGGCCGGGCTGCACTTCGACTCCACGGCCGCCGCCACCGCCGCCCTCAACGACAGCCTCCCGGCGGTACGCAAATGGCTCGGCGGCAGCGGCCCGGCCCTCCGGTTCGCGGTCGTCCACCCGGGCGGGCCCCGGGTCCTGGAGGACGCGGCCGCCGGGTTCGGCCTGGACGGCGACCGCGACCACGGCGATCTGCGGCACGCCTGGGCGAGCCTGGCCGCCAACGGGAACCTGGGCGGCTCCGCCGTCCTCGACGTGCTGGCCCGCACCTTCGGGCAGGCCCCCGGCGACCGCCAGCCGGGCCTGATCATCGGCTTCGGCCCGGGGTTCGTGCTGGCCGCCTCGCGGGGCCACTGGTCGGCGTGAGCGGAGGGTCCCGGGGGAGGTCCCGCTTCAACCGGTACGGAGCACCGCCCCGCATGCCGTACAGTTGTGTTTACCGACGCGGGGTGGAGCAGCTCGGTAGCTCGCTGGGCTCATAACCCAGAGGTCGCAGGTTCAAATCCTGTCCCCGCTACTGAAGTCCTTGGGCCCGGCACATGAGAATGTGCCGGGCCTTCGGCATTTCCCGGGCCCCGCCCCGATGGTTTCGGCATTTCCCGGGCCCCCGCCCCGATGGTTTCGGCATTTCCCGGGCTCCCGGCCCGATGGCTTCGGCATTCCCCGGGCCCCGCCCGTTGGCTTCGGCTTTCTCAGGGCCGACGCCCACCCGTGCGCCCGCCCGGCTGTCCCTCCGGCGCCAGCTCTGCCGCCAGGAACCGGCGGTATTCCAGGCCCAGGCCCTCGTACAGGCCTATCGCCGCCCGGTTGGCGCCCTCCACCATCAGGGCCGCCGTCCCGTGCACGGCCAGCGCCTCGGCGAGCACCTTGGCGACGACCGTACGGGCCAGGCCCCGGCCCCGCGCCGACGGGTGCACGGCGACGCCCGCGAGCAGCGCCGCCGTCTTCGTCCGGGACGCCCTGAAGGTGTATGCCGAGCGGCACCTCACCGACTGAGGTGTATACGTAGAGTAGTCTCGCGTGTGCTGTGCGCGAGCATATGGCGGGACTGCTGCGAGCGGCGACGCGGCGGAAGGTGCCGGCCGTGCCGCTGTTCATCGGCCTGTGCGCGCTGCTGATGTGTCTGTCCCTGCCGCTGTCCCTGCCGCTGTCGCTGCCCCTGTCGCCGCCCGCGCCCTGGGTGACCGCGCCCCCGTACACGAAGGGCGGCGTCCCCTCCGTGCACGGCGATCCGGCGGCCCGGCGGCACGCCCGGGGGACCTGTGTACGGGGCCGGGCCGGGCCCCGCCGATGCCGGGCCCGGCTGATCGCGACGGGCGCCGACCGGCACTGAGGCCGCACCCGGTTGGCCGAGGTGGGCTCGCCGCGCGCGGCGGAGCCGGGCACCCTGGGTGGGGCGCGGAACGTCGGCGGCCCTGCGGACGGGCAGGAGACGACAGGTGCGGCAGCGATCGGACGGCGGCGGCCGGGAGGGCTCCCGGCGCCTCGGCCTGGTGCGCGTCCTGCCCGCGCTGCTCCTGGTCGCCGGGGTCGTTCTCGACGCGGCGACGCCGCCCGATCTGACCGCCGCCGCCCTCTTCGCGGCCGCGCCGCTGATCGCGGCCCCCTTCTTCGGGCCGGCCGGCACCGCCGTCGCGGGCGCCTCGGCGGTCGGGGCGGTGCTGCTCACGGAGTATCTGCACGACATCCCCAGCACGGGCGAGGCGGTCAGCGAGCTGTTCACCGTCACCACCGTCGGCGCCCTCGCCCTCTTCATCAACCGCATGCTGCGCCGCAGCGGCGAACGCCTCGCCTCGGCCCGGGTCATCGCGGAGACCGCCCAGCGCGCCGTGCTGCCGACGCCCGCCGAGCGCATCGGGGGCCTCCAGGTGGCCGCGCGGTACGAGGCGGCCCAGGCCGGTGCCTTCATCGGCGGGGACCTCTTCGCCGTCCAGGACACGCCGTACGGGGTGCGCCTGGTCGTCGGGGACGTGCGGGGCAAGGGCCTGGAGGCGGTGGAGGCGGTGGCCGTGGTCATCGGGGCGTTCCGGGAGGCGGCCGAGCAGGAGTCGACCCTGGAGGCCGTGGCCGGGCGCCTGGAGCGCGCGCTGACCCGGGAGGGCACCCGGCGCGACGGCCTGGACGCCGTCGAGGGGTTCACCACTGCCGTGCTCGCCGAGATCCCGCGCGGCGCCGGGGCCGTACGGCTGGTGAACCGGGGCCACCCCGAGCCGCTGCTGCTCCACGCCGACGGGGCCCTGGACGCGCTCACCCCGTCCGATCCCGCGCTGCCGCTGGGGATGGCGGACCTGGGGGTGTGGCCGGACCGGGCGGACGCGTACCCCTTCCCGGCCGGGGCGACGCTGCTCTTCTACACCGACGGCCTCTCCGAGGCCCGCTCGGTGGAGCCGCCGGGGGTCTTCTACGACCCGCACGAGCGGCTGCGCGGCCGTATCTTCCCGGGGCCCGACCGGGTCCTGGACGCGCTGATCGACGATGTGCGCAGACATACGGGCGGGGGCGCGAACGACGACATGGCGCTGCTCGCGGTGGGGCGGCCGGGGGTGCGGCAGCCGGAGCGGCGGCGGACGATGCCCGTGGTGCCGTGACGTTGTGTAGCCGAACAACCCCCCTGTGCACAGCAACTGACGCATCGTCAACTGTTGTCCCCGACGATCAGGGGGAACTGCTTGGAATCCGGTCCCCCTGTCTATTAACGTTCGATAACGCAGCGCGGTCGTCCCAGCCGTCGCAGAGGCGGCACCGTGCGCACGCGCCGAATCCCGAAAGGGAACCGGGGAACCACCAACTTGGGGTGAATCGGGCACCTTTGCACCTTCGAAGAGGTGCCCGTAGGAGACCTTCCTGCTCCGAACCCGTCAGCTAACCCGGTAGGCGAGAAGGAAGGAAAGGAGCGCCCCCGTGGCGTCCAACGAGCCTGCCCTCGGCACCCAGCCGGTTCCCCCTGTCTCCCTGTACGGGACCGCGCCCGGTGACACCGAGGTGTGGGAGGAGTGGAACCCCACCGAGGAATCGGTCGCCTCCGTGCGCGGCAGGCACCGCGTCGCCAAGCAGCGCGGCGGGCTCGCCCGCAGCTCCACCGTCCTCGGCGTAGGCGTCATCGCGGCCGTCGGCGCGGGCGGCATGGCCAGCGCGCAGAGCAAGCCGCCGGTCTCCATATCCCTGCCCGACTCGGTCGCGGACAACCTCCCCGACGTCAAGTCCCTGCCGGGCGTGGGCACGCTGATCTCCGACATCGCGGGCGACGAGAAGCCCGACGCCTCCCCGGCCGCCCAGGCCGACAGAGCCGTCGCGAGCGCCCCCCTCACCATGGCGGGCGTCTCCCGGGCCGACGCCGAACAGGGTGCCACCGGCGCCGGCGAGGCCCTGCGCACCCGCATCCTCCAGCAGGCCGAGCAGCAGCAGAACGACGCCGAGGCCGAGGCGAAGGCGGTCGCCGAGAAGGCCGCGTCCCAGCAGGCGGCGGCCGAGGCGAAGGCCGCGCAGAGCGCCGCGGCGCAGAAGGCGGCGGCCGCGAAGAAGGCCGCCGAGGAGGCCGCCGCGAAGAAGGCGGAGGAGGAGCGTCTGGCCGAGCTCGCCAAGAGCTTCTCGCTCCCTGTCGCCTCGTACACGATCACCTCGACGTTCGGCGAGGCCGGCTCGATGTGGTCCTCCGGCCACCACACCGGCCTCGACTTCGCCGCCCCCACCGGCACCCCGCTCAAGGCGATACACGGCGGCACGGTCAAGTCGGCGGGCTGGTCCGGCTCGTACGGCTACCGCACGGTCATCGAGCTGGAGGACGGCTCGGAGCTCTGGTACTGCCACCAGTCCTCGATCGCGGTCAGCGCGGGCCAGAAGGTGACGACCGGCGAGACGATCGGCCGCGTCGGCGCCACCGGCAACGTGACGGGCCCGCATCTGCACCTGGAGGTGCACACCCCGGGCGGCACGGGCATCGACCCGATGGCGTGGCTGCAGTCGAAGGGCCTCAATCCGTAGGGCGTGCTCGCCGTGGGCGGGGGCGTGGGCGGGGGCGTGGGCGGGGGCGCGGAATAGCCGCGCACCGCCCGCCCGTTCACCCCCTATGACCTCTCTGCGCCCCCTGGGCGCCTCCGACCTCTCCGTCTTCCCGCTCGCCCTCGGCGGCAACGTCTTCGGCTGGACCGCCGACGAGGCCGCGTCGTTCGCGGTGCTCGACGCGTACACCGAGGCGGGCGGCAACTTCGTGGACACGGCCGACACGTACTCGTCCTGGATCCCCGGCAACGAGGGCGGCGAGTCCGAGAAGATCATCGGCAAGTGGCTGGCGGCGCGCGGCAACCGCGCGGACGTCGTCGTCGCCACGAAGGCGGGCGCACACCCCGGCTTCAAGGGGCTCGCGGCCGCCACCATCAAGGCCGCCGCCGAGGCCTCGCTGCGCCGGCTGGGCACCGACTACATCGACCTGTACTACACGCACTTCGACGACGAGTCCGTCCCGGTCGAGGAGATCGTCACCGCCCTCGACCAGCTGGTGCAGGACGGCAAGGTGCGCGCCGTCGCCGCCTCCAACATCTCCCCGGAGCGGCTCAGGGACTCGCTGGACTTCTCCGACCGCGAGGGCCTGGCCAAGTACGTCGCCCTCCAGCCGCACTACAACCTGGTCTCGCGCGGCACCTACGAGGGCCGCCTCCAGGACACCGCCGCCCGCTCGGGGCTGGCCGCCGTCCCCTACTTCTCGCTCGCCGCCGGGTTCCTCACCGGCAAGTACCGCCCGGGACAGACCGTGCAGAGCGCGCGGGCCGGGAGCGCCGCCAAGCACCTGGAGACCGACCGGGGCGCGAAGGTGCTGGCCGCGCTCGACCGCGTCGCGCGGGCGCACGGCGCCGAGCCCGCGAGCGTCGCGCTCGCCTGGCTCGCCGCCCAGCCGACCGTGGTCGCCCCGATCGCCTCGGCCCGTACGGTCGAGCAGCTGCCCGCGCTCCTCGCGGTCGCGGACCTGGAGCTCACGGACGCGGAGCTGAGCGAGCTGAGGACCGCCTCGGCGTAGCTCCCCGCGCCCCGGCGCTTTCAGCGCCTTCAGCGCAGATAGGGGTTGTACGGGGAGGACTGGTTGTACCCGTAAGGAGTCTGCTGTCCGTACGGCGCCTGGTGTCCGTACGGGTACGGCTGAGCCGGGATCCAGATGCGGCCCGCCGCGCCCGCCGCGTAGTGCAGCGCGGGCCCGGCCACCTCCCTGCGCTCCCACAGGTGGTGCAGCAGCTCCTGCTCGCGGGCCGTGAAGTCCGGGCCGGCCTGGGCGCGGCGGGCCCGGCGGCGCAGGAACGCGAGGGCCGTCGCGAACGCCTCGTACTCCGCGACCGTCCGCGCCGCCCGTCTGCCCCCGTAGGTGCGGTGCGCGAAGTCCCGGGCCATCGAGCGGGCCCGCATCGAGGAGAGCGCGAGAGGTTCGGCGGCGCCCAGCCAGCCCGCCGCCGCGTACGCGGGCAGCTCGGCCGCGACCGTGCGCAGCTCCCGCTGGCGGCTCCAGACCGCCAGCCAGGTGAGCAGGCCGAAGACGGGGACCATGAACGCGGCGTAGACGAGGTAGAAGCCGTACGTCCCGAACGTCGACGAGCCGTTCCACAGCGCGTGCATCCCCATCGCGGACAGCAGGCCGAGCAGCGGCAGGCCGATGCGCCGCCAGCGGCGGCCCGGCGCCGCGAGCGCGGCCGCCCCGAAGCCGATGCCGGTGCACACCGTGAACAGCGGGTGCGCGAACGGCGACATCACGATCCGTACGAAGAACGTCGCCGCGGTCGTCGAGGAGAGGCCCGCGGTGTGGCTGACCTGGTCCTCGCCGAAGGCGTTGCCCAGATAGAGGATGTTCTCGGTGAAGGCGAAGCCGGTCGCGGTGAAGCCCGCGACGACGACGCCGTCGACTATCCCCTTGAAGTCCCTTCTTCGGAACAGGAAGAGCAGCAGCACGGCCGCCGCCTTGGCGCTCTCCTCGACGATGGGCGCGATGACGGTCGCACCGAGGTGGTCGGCGGAGGACGGGTCGGCGGTAGCCGTGGCTATCCACTTGGTCGCGAACGAGTTGGCGATGATCGCCACCAGCGCGGCGGCGCACGCGCCCCAGGCGAAGGCGAACAGCAGGTTGCGCCACGGGCCCGGATCCACCCGGTCGAGCCAGCGGAACGCGGTGCCGAGCAGCGGCACGGGCAGCACGGCCAGCGCGAGCCCCACCAGGAACCCCTCGGTGCCGGTCTGTTCCCGCACGATCGCGAGGATGACCAGACCGCACAGGGCGAGCAGGGTGATCAGCGCGCCGGCCCGGACGGCCTTGGAGCGCCAGAAGTCGCGCCGCGGCCGGTAGCGCCATTTGGCGCGCTCCGGCACGGCGTCGAACCGCGGCTCGGCGCCGCGCTCCGGGACGGGCTGGAGCGGGCCCGGCGGCTGGCGTTGCGGAAGCGACTCGGACGACACCAGACGACCCTAACGAGGGGTACGGACAATCCGCGACGGTGCGTGGGGTCTGCCGTCAGGCGGACGGCAGCTCGGCCACGCGGGTGAAGAGCAGGTCGTGCACCACATGGCCCTTGTCGAGGCCCTGTCCCTCGAAGCGCGTGAGTGGCCGGAACGCGGGCCTCGGCGCGTAGCCGCCGTCCGGCTGGGTGTTCTCGAACGCGGGGTGCGCGTCGAGCACCTCCAGCATCTGCTCGGCGTACGGCTCCCAGTCGGTGGCGCAGTGCAGTACGGCGCCGGGCTTGAGCCGGGGCGCGGCCAGCGTGAGGAAGTCGGGCTGGATGATGCGGCGCTTGTGGTGGCGCTTCTTGGGCCAGGGGTCCGGGAAGTAGACGCGCAGCCCGTCCAGCGAATCCGGCTCCAGCATCTCGCGCAGCAGGATGACCGCGTCGCCGTTGCCGACGCGGACGTTGGTGAGGCCGCCGCGCTCGGCGAGGCCGAGGAGGTTGCCCTGGCCGGGGGTGTGCACGTCGACGGCGAGGATGCCGGTGCCGGGGTCGGCGGCGGCCATCTCGGCGGTCGCCTCGCCCATCCCGAAGCCGATCTCCAGGACGACGGGCAGCCCGTCGAACATCTTCTTCAGGTCGAGCTTGCCGCGCCCGTCGATATCGAGCCCCCACAGGGGCCACAGCCGCTCCAGATACTCGCCCTGGCCGGTGGTCACCCGGCTGCGGCGCGGCTGGAAACTGCGGATCCGCCGCTCGTGGTGCGATCCGGCGGGATCGGCGACGGGACCCCCGGGAAACCGGGGCTCGCCCTTGGGGCGACGGGCGGAGGCGGCGGGCTGCTCAGACACAATTACCGGATTCTACGTGCCCGGCCCCCGGGGCCGCCCGCTCACACCCGCGCCGCCCCCAGCACCTCCAGTGCCCGCCGGGCCACCTCGCGGCCGATCGGCAGGGACGCCGTCGCCGCCGGGGACGGGGCGTTCAGGACGTGGATCGTGCGGGGGGCCTCGCGGATGAGGAAGTCGTCGACCAGGGTGCCGTCGCGCAGGACCGCCTGGGCGCGGACGCCCGACGAGGTCGGGTGGAGGTCGGACTCCTCGACCCCGGGGAGCAGGCGGCGGACCGCGGCCGTGAAGGCGCGGCGGGACAGGGAGCGGTGGATCTCGCCCGCTCCGTACCGCCAGTGGCGGCCCGCCATCCGCCAGGAGCCGGGCCAGGTCAGGGTCGAGGCCAGCTCGGCCGGGCGGACCGTGCGCCAGTCGTAGCCCTCGCGGGCCGTCGCCGGCACCGCGTTCGGACCGACGTGGACGCCGCCGTTCACCCCGCGGGTCAGATGCACCCCGAGGAAGGGGAACGCCGGGTCCGGGACCGGGTACACCAGGCCCTTGACCAGGCCGGGCCGCGCCAGCTCGTAGTACTCGCCCCGGAACGGCACGATCCGCACCCCCGGCTCGTCCCCGGCCAGCCGTGCCACCCGGTCGCAGTGCAGCCCCGCGCAGTTCACCAGCGCCCGCGCCCGCAGCACCGCCCCGGTCGAGGTGCGCACCGCCACACCCGTGCCGGGGCGGCGGGATATCCGGACCGCCTCCGTCCCGTACCGGATCTCCGCGCCCGACAGCTCGGCCAGGCGTGCGGCCACCGCCGGGAAGTCGCACACCCCGGTTGTGCCGACGTGGATCGCCGCCAGGCCCCGGACCTCCGGCTCGTACTCGGCGATCTGCGCGGGGCCCAGCTCGCGGACCGGTATCCCGTTCTCCCGGCCCCGCTGGACCAGCGCGTGCAGCCTCGGCAGCTCATCGCGCTCGGTCGCCACGATCAGCTTGCCGGTCACCTCGTGCGGGATGGACTGCTCGGCGCAGAACGCCACCATCTCGGCCGCGCCCCGCACCGCGTACCGCGCCTTCAGGGAGTCCGGGCGGTAGTAGATCCCGCTGTGGATCACCCCGCTGTTGCGCCCGGTCTGGTGGCGGGCCGGGCCGTCCTCCTTCTCCAGGACCGTCACACGGGTGCCGGGCGAGGCCTGCGTCAGGGCATACGCCGTCGACAGACCGACGATCCCGCCGCCGATCACCAGCACGTCACAGTCGTACGCGGTCACCACCACACCTCCCACCCCAGATAGTGCACTGGCCCACTGACAATGCCCGTAAACCCGTGGGGGAAGTGATCTACGCCGGGGCGACCAGGAGCGGCCGCGCCCGTTCCCGCAGCTCCACGACGCGCGGCTCGTCCCCGTACGGCTCCAGGCGGTGCAGCAGGTCCCGTACGTACTCGGTGGTGCGCGCCGACGAGATCCGCCCGGCGACCTCCACCGCGCGCGTGCCCGCCGCGCACGCCGCGTCCAGGTTGCCCGACTCCAGCTCGGCCACCGCCGACACCACCAGCCGCAGGCCGTGGGAGCGCACGAACTCCTCGGTGGGCCGGGACAGCGCCTGCTCGGTGAAGCGGCGCACCTGGCGCGGGGCCTTCAGATCGCGGTAGCACTCGGCCGCGTCCGCCGCGAAGCGGTCGTACGAGTAGAAGCCCAGCCAGGACGGGTCCGAGTCGCCGTCCCGGGAGCGCTCCAGCCACGCCTCGGCGGCCTTGAGCGCGGCGCCGGCCGCGAGCGCGTCACCCGCCTTCGCGTGCGCGCGTGCCTCGACGAGCCGGAAGAAGCTCATGGTGCGGGCGGTGGCCAGGCCCCGGTTGCGTTCGACGGCGGCCTGCGCCAGGTCCACGCCCTCGTCGGCGAAGCCCCGGTAGGTGGCCTGGAGCGACATCGAGGCCAGTACATAGCCGCCCAGCGGCACGTCGGCCGCCGCGCGCGCCAGGCGCAGCGCCTGGATGTAGTAGCGCTGGGCGGCCTCCTGCTGGCCGGTGTCGAAGGCCATCCAGCCGGCCAGTCTGGTCAGTTCGGCGGTCGCGCCGAACAGGCCCCGGCCGACCTCGTCGGTGTACGAGCCGAGCAGCAGCGGCGCCGCGTCCACCCGTAAGCACTCGGGAACCATCGACGAACGCCAGTCCCCGCCCCCGTACTTGGAGTCCCAGCGGCGCGCGTCCTCCGCCGCCTCGCGCAGTTTGGCCACATCGCTGTGGCCGACCTTCAGCGGTGTCCCGGCCGCCCCGTCGTGGTCGCGTGCGACCGACGAGTCGGCGGGGGTTATGAGCCAGCGGGAGGCGGGGGTCGCGTACGCGGTGACCGCGAAGGATCCGGCCAGCGACTGCCAGATGCCGCCGCCCGCCCGCCGTCCGGCCAGATCGAGCCGGTAGAGCTCGGTCGCGGAGCGGACCGCCTCGCCCACGTCGCGCGGGAACGCCAGACCCACCTCGGGCGCCGGGTCGGCGTCGGCCAGCCCGATCTCGTGCAGCGGCACCGGGCGGCCCAGCTTGGCGCCGATGGCCGCCGCGATCAGATGGGGCGCGGCGCCCTGGGGCACCATGCCCTTGGAGACCCAGCGGGCCACCGACGTCTTGTCGTAGCGAAGGGTCAGGCCGCGCTGAGCTCCGAGGTCGTTGACCCGTCGTGCGAGTCCGGCATTGCTGATTCCCGCGAGGGCGAGAACGGTGCCGAGCTTCTCGTTCGGCCCGCGTTGCTCCCTGGACATGCGCCACCCCTCGACACAGACGGCGTCCCCCGGGGCGGCGCCCCGGGTCCGTCCGGCCGCACAATCGTGTGGCCGAGCCCCCAGGAATATGCCGCCCGCGGAGAACAGCAGTACACCCAGCGTAGTTCGCCGCATCCCGACCGTTAAGGGGCGGTGTTCCGGATGGCGAGATTGTTTTCCGTACGGACGAGTTCGGGCGCTGTCCGTGTGCTCCGGGTGTGTGGCCGTGCGCGGTGCGTGCGCTCTGGCCCGCGGGGAGCCGGGAGCGCTTCCATGTCAGGTGCGTGGGTCGGCCCGCTGAACTGGATCCAGTGGGCTGGGGGACACCGTCGCCTCAATCCCCGCGGGCGGCGGACCGGTCCGGGAGGCGGACAGCGCCTCCCGGACTGTGGGTCTTCTCCGCCGGCTTCACTGCCGGTTTCATGCCCGCTCCGAGGCGCCCGCCACGCGCGCCCGGGGTGAAGTTGGCCGAAAAGCGATGGTCCCGCACCACTCGGAAATGTCGCTTCCGCTCTTCTTGAGAGCTGTCAATCGGCCATCTGTGGGGGCGCGTTCACTTTTTGCGCGCGCTACCCCGAGGCCCCTCTCGTACGCCATTGTCATGGCAGCATGGTCCCGAGCGACCTCAGAACCGCCGGACACACCCGCCGTACGTCCGCGTACGGCCGGTCCCGGTTCTGTCGGCGCGTGCGACGGGTTGTCCACAGGCTGTGGAGGCGGCGATGCGGTGGCTGGTGGGCTGGAGCAGTGTCGCCGCGAGGTTCGGTGCCGTGGGGACGGCCGGCGCCGTGGGCGCGCCCGAGGAGGGGCGCACCGTCCACCCCGTCGGCTCCCAGCTGCTGTGGGGCGACCCCGACCCGCTCTGGGCGGTCGGCGACTGGCGGCCCGACGAGATCCGCGTGGTCAGCGTGGGGGCGGACACCCGGCTCGCGGTGCTCGGCTGCTGCGCCGCCAGTGACGAGGAGCTGCGGGTAGGGCTGTTCGCGGCACGCGGGGGCGCACTGCGGCACCTGTCCGCCTGGCCGGGCAGCTATACGGCGGTTGCCCAGGTCGGCCGCAGGGTCACTGTCGTCGGTGACCTGGCCGGCGCACGCCCCGTCTTCTACACGCCGTGGGCGACCGGTACCGCGTACGCCACGGCCGCCCTGCCGCTCGCCGACCTCATCGAAGCCCAGCTGGACATCGGCCACTTGGCGGCGCTGCTGGCCTGCCCGGACGTACCCGAGGCGCTCGGCGACTCCACTCCCTACGCGGGAGTGCGGCGCATCCCGCCCGGCCACGCGCTGGTGCTGCGGGAGGGCTCGCGGGAGATCACCGGGTACGAGCCGGTCGCCTCGCTCGCCGTCGCCGCGGCCCAGGTCGACGAGGAGAGCGCGGTGAACGGCGTACGGGAGGCCCTGGTCGCGGCCGTACGGGCCAGGCTCACCGCGCCGCGCCACGCCCCCGAGACGCTGCCGCCGGACCCCGGTCCGGTCCCCGGTATGGGCCCCGCCGAGCGGCGCGCGGCACGCGGGGGCCCGGCGCCCGGCATCGGCGCCGACCTCTCCGGCGGCCCGGCCTCGGCCACCCTCGCCCTGCTCGCCGCCGGGCTGCCCGGCAACCCCGGCACGGTGCTCGGCCACGGCACCGGCGCGGGCGAACGGCTCCTCGCGGTCACCTTCAACGACCTTGCCGTGCCCGGCCGCAGGGGCGAGGCGGAGCTGGAGCGGGCCGGGGCGATCGCGGCCAACCCGCGGCTGCACCACGTGGTGGTGGCCGGCGACGAGGACGCCCTGCCGTACGCGGAGCTGGAGGGCCCGCTCACCGATGAGCCGGGCCCCTCGCTGGTGACGGCCGAGCGCCACCGCCGCCGACTCGCCGCGGGCAGCGCGGACCACTTCACGGGAAGCGGGGCGCGCCAGGTCCTGGACGCCCACCCGGCGCGCCTGGCCGACCTCCTGATGGACCGTCAGCGCCGCCACCTCCTCCGCCCGGCGGCAGCGCTCGCCAAGGCGGGCGGCCCCTCGGCGCACTCCCTCTTCGTCCCGCTCACGGTGTACCGGGCGGCGCGGAAACTGGCGCGCACGCCGTACCGGACGGGCATCGAGACGGCGGCGGAACACCTGCGCCGCGACGCGGACGGCGTCGACACGGATGCGGAGAGCCCGCTGGACGCCTCGCTCGCGTCCCTGGCCTGGACGCGGCCCGGGCCGGCGGCGCGCTGGCTCACCGGGGAGGCGCTGGCCGAAGTGTCGATCCGGCTGATGGCGTCGGCGACCCGCCCGGCGACGGTGCTGCGCCCCGGCGAGGCACGGGCGCGGGCCGCGCTCGCCCGTTACGCCGCCGACCACCGCGTCCTTGAACAAGCCGCCGAGATCCGCAGCCAGCGGCTGCACGCGCCGTTCCTGGACAACCAGGTGGTACGGGCGTGCCGCGCCCTGCCCGAGGCGCTACGGGTGCAGCCGGGCGCCAGGGCGGCGATCCTGCGGACGGTGCTGGCGGGTTCGGGGGTGCGCGACCTGCCCGCCGGCTGGGGCGCGACGTCGCACGCTTCGTCGTCGGCGGCGGTACGGGCCGGCCTGCGCCGCTCGATCGACCCGCTGATCGCGCTCTTCGAGGCGCCGCTGCTGGCGGACGCGGGTCTGATCGAGGCCCGCACGATCCGCCGCGCGCTCCGCGCGGCGGCCTCGGGCGAACGCCTCCCGCTCGACGGCCTCGCCGACCTGGTCTCCACGGAGCTGTGGCTGCGGCGTCTGCTGTCGCGGCGGGGCACGTGCTGGACGGGGGCGGCGGCGCCGAAGCAGCGGGCGGTGGCGGGAGGGGTAACGCCTGCGCGGCCACCGCTGCGGGCGTAGCCCGCAGATCCCGTGGTTGGCTGCGGGGCCGGTGGGGGTTGAGGCGGTCTGCTGGGGGCTGCGCCCCCAGACCCCGTTGCGGGGCTTCGCCCCGGGCCCCCTGTTTGTCCGCGGGTCCGGTGGGGGCTGGTCGCGCAGTTCCTCGCGCCCCTTTTGTGCCCGGGGTTTGTCTGCGGGTCGGATGGGGTTGCTCGCGCAGTTCCCCGCGCCCCCAAAGGCAGGTAGCAGGGCGCTCGGCCACGTTTCAGCCCTACGGCGTTCGAGGTGCGGGCTCCGTCAGGGGCGCGGGGAACTGCGCGACCAGCCACATACGGTCCGCGGACGAGGGGGGCCGGGGCGAAGCCCCGCAACGGGGTCTGGGGGC
Organism: Streptomyces sp. NPDC059994; assembly: GCF_042737755.1. Classification (NCBI taxonomy): domain Bacteria; kingdom Bacillati; phylum Actinomycetota; class Actinomycetes; order Kitasatosporales; family Streptomycetaceae; genus Streptomyces; species Streptomyces sp. NPDC059994. The sequence continues at coordinate 57 of NZ_JBHWUR010000046.1, read as the reverse complement.
GCAGCCCCCAGCAGACCGCCTCAACCCCCACCGGCCCCGCAGCCAACCACGGGATCT